>NZ_JALXVH010000023.1 GCF_025149945.1 Kocuria sp. p3-SID1428
CACCGCTGGGAAGCGGTGATGGGGTGCAGATCTGTCACCAACCGGGCATGCGAGGCCCAGAACGCACAAGGGCGCCCCCTCGAGACCGAGGGGGCGCCCTGCTGCGTCGTCAGTTCCGAAGGATCAGCCGATCACGCCGTCGACCAGCGCCTTGGCCTCGCGCTGCACCAGCTTGAGGTGCTCCTCGTCCACGAAGGACTCAGCGTAGATCTTGTAGACGTCCTCGGTGCCCGACGGGCGCGCGGCGAACCAGGCGCGATCCGTGGTGACCTTGAGCCCGCCGACGGACGCGCCGTTGCCCGGTGCCTCGGTGAGCTTGGTGGTGATGGGGTCGCCGGCCAGAGTCTCGGCGGTGACCTGCTCGGGCGACAGCTTCTTCAGTGCGGCTTTCTGCTCGCGGTCGGCGGGGGCGTCGATGCGCTGGTAGACCGGTGCGCCGTACTGCTCGGTGAGCTCGGCGTAGCGCTGCGACGGGGTCTTGCCGGTCACCGCGATGATCTCCGCGGCCAGCAGCGCCAGGATGATGCCGTCCTTGTCGGTGGTCCACACGGAGCCGTCCTTGCGCAGGAACGACGCACCGGCGGACTCCTCGCCGCCGAAGCCCAGGGAGCCGTCGAGCAGGCCCGGAACGAACCACTTGAAGCCCACGGGGACCTCCACCAGGCGGCGGCCCAGCGACTCGGCCACGCGGTCGATGATCGACGACGAGACCAGGGTCTTGCCGATCCCGGCGTCCTCCCGCCAGCCGTCGCGGTGGGCGAAGAGGTAGTCGATCGCCACGGCCAGGTAGTGGTTGGGGTTCATCAGCCCGGCGTCCGGGGTGACGATGCCGTGACGGTCGGAGTCGGCGTCGTTGCCGGTGGCGATGTCGTACTTGTCGCGCTGCTGGATGAGCGAGGCCATGGCGCTGGGGGAGGAGCAGTCCATGCGGATCTTGCCGTCCCAGTCCAGGGTCATGAACGCCCACTGCGGGTCGACCTCCGGATTGACCACGGTGAGGTCCAGTCCGAAGCGCTCGCCGATCTCCTTCCAGTACGCGACCGAGGCCGAGCCCATGGGATCGGCGCCGATGCGCACCCCGGCGCGCTTGATGGCCTCGAGGTCGATGATCTCCGGCAGCGCGGAGACGTAGCTGTCCAGGTAGTCGAACGACTGGGTGGTCTCCGCGGCGCGGGCCTCCTCGAGCGGAATGCGCTTGACGTCTGCGTTGCCGCCCTCGAGCAGCTCATTGGCGCGATCGGCGATCCAGCCGGTGGCGTCGGTGTCGGCGGGGCCGCCGTGGGTGGGGTTGTACTTGAAGCCGCCGTCGGCCGGCGGGTTGTGCGACGGGGTGATCACGATGCCGTCGGCGAGATCGCGCTGCCGGTCCTTGTTGTAGGTCAGGATCGCGTGCGACAGCGCCGGGGTGGGCGTGTAGCCGTCGCGGGAGTCCAGCAGCACGGTGACGCCGTTGGCGGCCAGCACCTGCAGGGCGGTGTCCTGGGCGACGGCGGAGAGCGCATGGGTGTCCTGGCCCATGAACAACGGCCCGGTGGTGCCCTCCTGCGCGCGGTACTCGACGATGGCCTGTGTGATGGCCGCGATGTGGGCGTCGTTGAACGACGACTTCAGCGACGAGCCGCGGTGCCCGGAGGTCCCGAAGGCCACCCGCTGCCCGGGATCCGAGAGGTCCGGCGTGCGGGAGGCATAGGCCTCGAGCAGCTCGGAGATATCGACGAGGTCTTCGGGAAGGGCGACGGTGCCCGCGCGATCAGTCATGCTCCTCAGATTAGTCAGCCCAGGTGGGGCCGGTCACGCGATTGTCCGAGATGTGGCCAGTTCGTCCGGATCCGCTCAGACCTCGTTGAGCATCGCCCGCGACGGGTACGACGGCTGCGCGCCCTCCGAGAGCGTCGCGATCGCGCCCACGCGCATGGCCAGGGCGGCGGCCTCCTGGAGCTCGGTCCCGGCGGCCCGCGCTGCGGCCAGCGTCCCGGTCACGGCGTCGCCGGCGCCGGTGGTGTCGACGGCGCGCACCTCGTGGCCGACCAGTCGCTCCTGGCGGGTGCTGCCCTGGTGCGTGCGCAACAGCATGGCGCCGCCGGGGCCCAGGGTCACGATGGCCTCGGCAACCCCGGTCGAGGCGGCGAGGCGCTGGCCTGCCCGGGCCCAGTCCTCCTCCGGCGCGGCGCTGAAGTCCGTGTCCTCGTCGCCGATCAGCTGGCCCATCTCGTGCGCGTTGACCACGAGCAGGTCGGTGCACTCGAGCAGCTCCGGCTCGGGCTGGCGGAACGGGGAGGGGTTGAGCACCACCGTCACGTCCGCCTCACGGGCAGCCCTGGCGGCGGCGATGACGGTCTCGGCCGGGATCTCGAAGGTCAGCGCGAGCACGCGCACTCCGTCGAAGAGCTCCGGGGTGATCGCCTCCGGAGCGAGCTCCCCGTTGGCTCCGGCGGAGATGACGATCGTGTTCTCCCCGCCCTCGGAGACGGTGATGACGGCGGTTCCGGTGGCGGTGTCCGTCAGCGACACCACTTGGGCGGTGTCCACGCCGTGGCGGCGCAGCGACTCCAGCAGCAGCTCACCGTGCGGGTCATCGCCCACAGCGCCCACCATGCGCACGCGCGCGCCCAGGCGTGCTGCGGCCACGGCCTGATTGGCGGACTTGCCCCCGGGAGATGTGCTCAGCGGGCCGCCCTGCACGGTCTCACCGGGCTTGGGATGGCGCTGCGTGCGCACCACCAGATCGGCGTTCAGCGAGCCGATGATGACGACGTCGCCGTCGGTGGCGGGGAAGCGATCGGTCATCGTGCGTCTCCTGGCTGCTGGGGGTCGGTCGTGCGCGCGCCGGATTCCGGGCCGGCGTCGGAGGTCTCGACCATCTCGGGTATGCGCCGCTCGGCTTCCGGGAGGGCGCCGTCGTGGACCTGAAGCCGTGCGGTGGCCTCGAGGACGAGCTGCCAGAAGCCGTCGACGTCCAGGGCCGTCGCGGCGGCCGTGGGCAGGCTCGGATCCTCCGGGCCGCGCAGATCGACCACCGTCATGCCGGTGGCCAGCTCGCCGGAGCACTCGATGTCGATCGGGGCGCGGCGCAGGGTGAGCAGCTCGGGGCGGATCACGGCCGCCACCGCCACGGGATCGTGGCAGGGGGGATCGGAGAAGTCCTGGTTGTCCTGATAGGCGGCGCGGTAGCTGGAGATGAGGTCCACGGCGATCCGCCCGGCGTCGGTGCCCAGCTCGGCGAACGACCGTTCGATCTCCGAGGTGGCCACGGCCGTGTGGGTGACATCCAGGCCGACCATGGTCACGGGCCAGCCCGCTGCGAAGACGATGCGTGCCGCCTCCGGATCCACGGCGATGTTGAACTCGGCCACGGGCGTGATGTTGCCGTCGGCGATCGCCCCGCCCATGAGCACGATCTCCTGGACGCGCTCGACGATCTCCGGGGCCTTCTGCGCCGCCAGCGCCAGGTTGGTCAGAGGGCCCAGGGCGATCAGGGTCAGCGTGCCCGGCTCCGCAGCCAGGATCTCGCGGATGATGAGATCGACGGCGTGCTCGTCGGAGACCTGCGTCTGCGGCTCGGCGAGCACGAGCTGGCCCAGGCCGGTGTCGCCGTGCACGTGCCCTGCGGTCTGGGGCTGGCGCTCGAGCGGATCCGCGGCTCCCGCCGCCACGGGGACCTCCAAGCCGATGGCCTCCGTGAGGGCCAGGGCATTGCGGGTGACCTTCTTGAGGGTCTGATTGCCGCCTACCACGGTCACCGCGGCCACCTCGAGCTCCGGGCTGCCGTGGGCGAGCATGAGGGCCAGGGCGTCGTCCACGCCCGGGTCGCAGTCGATGATCACGCGTCGTCGAGTCATGCCCTCAGTATCCAACTCGGCACCGACGCCCGCATCTGCTCTCGTCGTCCTGGCCCCTGGACCCTCGCCCCGATGCACATCCGCCCACCCGCGAGCGGCCGATTCCTCACCGTCTCGACGCGCAATCGGTGCAGAATCTCCCGCTCGATGAGGGAAGGGTGCGGAATCGGCCGGTCGCGGGGATATGAGTGAGGTATGAGGGCCTCGGGGAGCGGGTCGCGACGACGGCAGCCGTCAGCGGCGGGATTCGGGGCTGCGGCTCGGGTCGCTGGGGATCACGCGGTTCACGATGGCAGTCACGATCAGCGCGATCACGATAACGGCGGCGATGCGCAGGAACGAGTTCTGCACTCCGCCGAGCAGGAGGTTGGCCACCACCAGGGTGATGACGATGGTGACCAGGGTCGACAGGATTCTCATGCCATCACTGTCTCATGATCGCCCTCGGCCGCACAGGGCTGCCCACGCGCGGTCGGATGCCGACGCTGCGGCCGGATCAGCGCGCGAGCGCCTCGCGGATCGGGGTGTCCCCACGGCCGTACTCGATGCGCTTTCCGACGGTCTCCGGCATGTCCAGAGCGTCGACGATCGTCTGGGCGACGTCGCTGCGCGAGATCCTGCGCTCCCCGTTCGGTCCGGCGGACTCGCGGTCGCCGCCGAACTCCTCGATGGGGCCGAGTCCGATCGTGCCGGTCGGCTCGTCGTCGGTGAGCAGGCCGGGACCCAGGATGGTCCAGTCCAGGTCCGAGCGGCGCAGGGTCTCGTCCGCCTCGGCCTTGGCCTGCACGTACGGGTAGAAGCCGTGGTCCTCGCTCAAACCGTGCTCGAGCGTGGAGCCCTGATACGAGACCATGACGTAGCGGTTGACGCCTGCGCGCTGCGCGGCGTCGATCGAGCGCTGGGCGGCATCGCGGTCCACGGCGAACGTGGTCTCCGGGCCAGCCCCGCCTGCTCCGGCGGCCCACACGACGGCGTCGTGGCCGGCGATCGCGGCATCGAGCTGCTCGGTGCTCGCCTCCTGCAGGTCGAGGACGAGCGGCGTGGCGCCGATGGCCTCGATCTCCGTCTTCTGGTCGGCGGAGCGGATCACCGAGGTGACCTGGTGTCCTGCCTCCACCAGCTTGCGCCCGGCGATCATGGCGACGGCTCCGTGGCCGCCCAGGATGACGATCTTCGACATGGCTCCTCCTCAAGGATGCGTGTGTCCGGGACAACGGAGTCCTGCAGCGCCGGTATTCCGCCGTATGCGCCGTCGAGTGGTCCCTGCGTGTGCGTCAGGCTTCATGCCGACGTCGCGTGGGGGGGGGGGGGGGGGGGGGGGGGGGGGGGGGGGGGCGCCCCCCCCCCCCCCACGACCGCGACCGTGACCTACGGCGATGCCACGCAGTCCTTCTCGGTGGCCGATCGGGACCTGGAGGTGGGCCAGACCGTCACGGCCGAGGATCTGCGCGCGGTCGATCTGCGGCTGGAGTCCACGGGCGAGCAGTACGTGGCCGGATCCGAGCAGCTCGGTGAGGGCTCGGTCGTCCTCCAGCGTGTGCCCGAGGGCCAGCTGATCCCCACGGGGGCGCTGGGGCGTCAGGAGGACATCGACCGCCGCCCCATCGGGATCCCGCTGGCCACGCCGCTGCCCTCAGGGACGAGGCCGGGGGACCTTGTGGACATCTGGGCCGCCCAGCGCGATCGCACCGGCGGACAGTGGGGCGAGCCGGTGCAGATCCTGGAGGGCGCAGAGCTGGCCGGTGTGGAGGACTCCGCCGGCGGATTGGGCGCCGATGACGACGCCACCGCCCAGGTCCTCGTGGAGACCGCGGACGTGGAGGCGGTCGTGGGGGTGCTCTCCGGCGAATCCCGGGTCACCCTGGTCCCGCATCTGGGCGGCGGACGATGAGCCTCCCGCTGGCCTGCCTGGGACAGGACGCAGATCTGCTCGGCCAGGAGGTCGATCGGCTGCACGGTCCCGTGACGCTCGTGCGCCGCTGCGGGGACCTGGTCGAGATGCTGGCCGTCGTGCGCTCCGGGCTTGCGCTGGCGGTCCTCGTGGACGCCGAGGAGCCAGAGCTCTCGGCTCAGGCCCTGGATGCGCTGCGCCGTGACGGTGCCGTGGTGGCCGTGGTCGTCCAGGACCTGCCCGGACCGGCTGCGGAAGGGACGGTCTCGCACACTCAGGAGGGGATCGGCAGCGCTGGCGTCCAGGATGCCATCAGCGCCGAGGACCATGCCGCCGTCGACTGGGAGCACCTCGGTGCGCTCGAGATCCCGGCACAGCTGCCGGCCCGGCAGGCGGCCCAGCTGCTGATGGAGGCTGCCCAGGGACACCGCCCGCCGCCTGGCGGGTCCGACCCAGGACTCGCCGAGGCCGTCGGAGTCGTCGATCCGCAGCAGAGCCGGTCGGAGGGAGCGGACGGGGCGGGTCACCGGCTGGACCCCGACGACGAGCAGCCGGAGGCCGAATGGCGTCTGCTGCTCGAGGCCCCCGAGTCCGCTGCGCCTCCGGAGGCCTCGAGCGCTCTGGCTCCCCGCGGGCGCGTCGTCGTGGTGTGGGGGCCCCATGGCTCCCCTGGGCGATCGACCGTGGCGATCAACCTGGCGGCCGAGCTGGCGCTGCAGGGTGTGGAGACCACGCTGGTGGACCTGGACACCTGGGGGCCTTCGGCCGCCGCGCTGCTGGGGCTGCTCGATGAGACCGCCGGCGTCGCCCAGGCCTGCCGCGCAGCCGATCGGGACAGACTGAACCCGCAGGCCCTCGAGCGGGCGGGCGTGCAGGTCCAGCTGGGTCGCAGCCGGATCATGGTGCTGACCGGGATCACCCGTCCTGAGCGCTGGCCCGAGCTGCGCGCCGGCAGCGTGCGCAGGCTGCTGCGAGCCTGCCAGCACATGCCCCGGAGTCGTCGGCTCCTCGACGGCTCCGGCCCCGCGCAGGAGAGCGGTCCCGCCCCGGTGATCGTGGTCGACGTCGGGGCGAGCCTGGAGGAGGACGAGGAGCTGGTCTCGGAGTTCGAAATGCCGCGGCGATCGGCGGCGACCACCGCGGCGCTGGCCGAAGCCGATCTGGTGCTGGCCGTGTGCTCGGCCGAGGTCCTCGGCATCCCGCGCGCGGCACGGGCGCTGCCCGGGCTGCTCGAGCTCACGCCGGCCCCGGTGATGCTCGTGGCCAACCGGGTGCGACGCTCTGCCGCAGGCAGCTCGCCCAGGGCGGCACTGAAGGAGGCCTGGGCCGCGATCGGCGCGCCGGGTCAGTGGGATGCCCACTTGTCCTGGGAGCCGAAGGTCGTTGATGCAGCGGCCCTGGCCGGCTCGGTCCTGGCGGAGTCGGCCCCGTCCTCGGTGCTGCGCTCGCAGATGCGCGACCTGGCTGGATCGGTGCTGCGCCGCCTCGACGGCGATCTGGGTCCTGACCAGGGCCAGGAGGAGGTGGAGGACGTCCGCGGCACCCGGCTGGGGCGGGCCGTGGGAGGCTGGCTGCGCCGGTGATAGCCTCGAATCCACGATCCTGATCCGGGCGATGCTGCCCGCTGCAGCCGGAAGGAGCCCGAGCGCGTGTCCCTCGTCGAGCTGTCCAGCCGTGAAGGATTCTCCGAGGAGGCAGTGGAGCACCTCCATCTGCTCGTGGGCGAGTGGCAGATGCTCGCCGATCTGGGCTTCGGCGATGTCCACCTGACCTTCCCCGATCGCAGCTTCGAGCCGAGTCCCGGTGCCATGCGCCTTCCGGCTCGGGACACGGACTTCCTGATCCTGGACCACGTCCGCCCCGGCACCACGCAGACACTCTTTCCCACCGATCAGATCGGCCAGCATCTCGGCCCCCCGCTCAGCAGCCTGCTGCGCGAGCTGTGGGGAGCCCCGGGCGTGAGCTCCCACCGCAACACCGGCCGACGGCTGCTGCCCGGTCTCGACTCGGACGTCCAGGCCCTGGTGACCACCGTCGCCTTCGACGGCCAGCCGATCGCGCTGCTGTCGCTGATCACCGAGCGCAGCATCGGCACCACGACCTCGCCGGGGGAGCACAGCTACCGGGAGGTCGCAGCGCAGCTGCTGCGCATGGCGGGCACCGGTCAGTGGCCCCAGGCCGGCACCCAGCCGTCACCGCGGCGCGGCAATCCGCGAGTGGGCGATGGCGTGATCAGGCTCGATCACGAGGACCGCGTCTCGTTCATGTCGCCCAATGCCGTCTCCGCGGTCGCCCGGCTGGGTGCCGGGGAGGCCGCGCTCGGCCAGCGGCTCACGGATGCGCTGGGCTCCGGGGCCTTCGCCGGGGAACAGGTCGACGAGGGCCTGATGGGCGTGCTGCGCGGCCGGGTCCCCAGTCACGCCGAGGTCCGCCGGGGCCGTGTGGTGGTGATGTTCCGCAGCGTCCCGCTCGCGGAGGACGCAGAGAGGGTCGGGGCGCTGCTGCTGTGCCGCGACGTCTCCGAGCTGCGTCGGCGCGAGCGGGAGCTGTCCTCCAAGGACGCCGCCATCCGCGAGACCCACCACCGGGTCAAGAACAGCCTGCAGGCCGTGGCGGCCATGATGCGGATGCAGTCGCGGCGCGCAGACAGCCCGGAGGCTCGGCGCGGGCTCTCGGAGGCCATGCGGCGGCTGGAGGCCGTCTCGGCGGTGCACGAGACGCTGTCGCACACTCCCGAGGGGTCAGTGGACTTCGACGAGCACTTCAGCCGCCAGATCCGCGCGATCGCCGAGCTGGCGGCCACCGGGCAGACGGTGCGCACCCGGGTCACCGGGACGTTCGGGAGGCTGCCCGGTCAGCAGGTCACCGCCATGGCGCTGGTGCTCAACGAGATGCTGACCAACGCCGTGGAGCACGGACTGCGGGGCCGCGACGGCACGATCGAGGTCAGCGCGCAGCGGCGCGATCCGGATCCCTCGGCCTGCCGCGAGGCCCGCGCCGAGGGACGTGCGGTGCCGTGCGCGGAGCTGGTCGTGACGATCGCCGACGACGGCGTGGGGATGGACCCCTCCATGAGCAGCGGTCACTGGTCGGCCGATGAGCCGGAGGGGTCATCGATCGCCTCGGCGGGTCTCGGCAGTCGGATCGTGCGCAGCCTGGTGCTGGGGGAGCTCGACGGATCCGTGAGCTGGCGCCCCGGAGACGACAGCGGCACGGTCATCGAGATGACCGTGCCGGTGTACGAGGCCTCGTGAGGGTGAGGCGTTGAGCCGAGTCAGGAGGCGCGGCGCGCCCGGGCGTTGCGGCGCTTGAGGGAGCGGCGCTCGTCCTCGCTCATGCCGCCCCACACGCCGGCGTCCTGGCCGGAGGACATGGCCCAGGAGAGGCACTCGTCCATGACGTCGCAGGTGCGGCACACGGCCTTGGCCTCCTCGATCTGGAGCAGGGCCGGCCCGGTGTTCCCCACGGGGAAGAACAGCTCGGGGTCCTTCTCGAGGCAGGCTGCTTGTGAACGCCAATCCATGACGATGCGACTCCTTTCAGAAGGCACGTGAGGGCCGGGCGAGGGCGGTGCCCGGCGAGATGAGAAGTGCCCTGGAGGGCGGTGACAGGCCTCGCATCGGCCTGCCCAAGATTCCTCTACTTTTCCATGTGAACGGCACGTGAACAAGGGGATGGGACATTCGTCACACGCCCCTTGATATCGGAGATCTCGGGTGCTGAATTCAAGAATCCGCGAGACATTTCTCAAGCCGCGCACCGGGCCGGGTCCGAGGGGAGCTCGACAGCCGGCGGAGCCGTCGGACGGGCAGGTGCGGCGGGCCCAGCGGCGATACGCTGGAGCCGCGAGGGGCCGGTCGATCCTGCGGTCCCCGACCCGCACCCCCTCCAGGAGCTGCCCGTGGCACCCGTCGGCGACCGAGACATCCCCGAGACGGCTGTGCGGCCCCTGCGTCCGCAGGCCATCGTGCCTCTGGTGTCAATCGTGGCAGCCGAGTCCGTGGTGGTCTTCGCCGGTGCGCTGTGGGTGCTCTCCGGGGTGTTCACGGGTCACGTGGACTCCGTGGTGCGGACCCTGATGCTGGTCGTCCTGCTGGTGGGTGGAGGGCTGTGGCTGGCGCGCACCGCCACGGCGCTGTGGGCCGGCAGGCGCTGGCCCCGTGCCGCCGCCCTGACCGTCCAGCTGTTCGCGGTGATCATCGCCGTGGCGGTCCTGCTGCCGGTCAGCCGGTGGCTCGCCCTGCTCGTGCTGGCGGCCGCCCTGGTGGCAGGCGGGTCCCTCTTCCGTCAGGACGTCGTGGACTGGACCACGCAGGACGTGCCGGCAGATCGGCGCTGAGGCGGCGGTGCCGCCGTCGTGCGGCGCAGCCTGGGAGCGAACTGCGCTCGGACGCAGAGCTCGCTGTGGCAAGGCCCTCATCCACGCGCGTCCGCACGGGCCGCCGGAGCGGCTCCGGTACCGTGGGGCGATGCCGAGCGGTCGCGGTTCGCCCGCGCCGGATGAGAATCGGTCCGTCGCCCCACCGGGCGGCAGCGGACCGGAACGGGAGAGACTGCATGAATGCTGACCTCGTGGTCGTCGGATCGGGCCTGTTCGGGCTCACCGTCGCCGAGCGCGCTGCGGATGAGCTGGGCCTGAAGGTCGTCATCCTGGACCGCCGCTCGCACATCGGAGGCAACGCCTACTCCGAGAAGGAGCAGCGCACCGGGATCGAGGTGCACCGCTACGGCGCGCACCTCTTCCACACCTCGAACGAGCGCGTGTGGGAGTACGTGAACCGGTTCACCACGTTCACGGACTACGTGCACAAGGTGTACACGCGCCACAACGGCGAGGTGTTCCCCATGCCGATCAATCTCGGCACGATCAACCAGTTCTTCCGCTCGGCCTACTCACCGGGCGAGGCCAGGGAGCTGATCCGCGAGCAGGCCGGCGAGCTGGCGGGCACCGACCCGCAGAACCTCAACGACAAGGGCATCCAGCTGATCGGACGCCCCCTCTACGAGGCGTTCATCAAGCACTACACGGCCAAGCAGTGGCAGACCGCCCCCGAGGACCTGCCCGCAGAGATCATCAAGCGGCTCCCCGTGCGCTACACGTACGACAACCGCTACTTCAACGACACCCACGAAGGGCTGCCGACCGACGGCTACACCGCCTGGCTCGAGCGCATGGCGGATCATCCGAACATCGAGGTCCGGCTGGACACCGACTTCTTCGACGACTCGCACGAGTTCTCGAAGTCCAAGGTCGTCGGCCAGGTCCCCGTGATCTACACCGGCCCGGTGGACCGCTACTTCGACTTCGTCGAGGGCGATCTGTCCTGGCGCACGATCGATCTGGAGGAGGAGGTCCTGGAGATCGAGGACTTCCAGGGCACCTCCGTCATGAACTACCCGGACGCCGACGTCCCCTTCACCCGCATCCACGAGTTCCGCCACTTCCACCCGGAGCGGGACTACACCAAGGACGCGACCGTGATCATGCGCGAGTTCTCGCGCTTCGCCGAGAAGGGCGATGAGCCCTACTACCCGGTCAACACCACGGTGGACCGCGAGAAGCTGCTCGCCTACCGCGACCTGGCCGCCGGCGAGTCCTCGGTCCTGTTCGGCGGGCGGCTGGGCACCTACAAGTACCTGGACATGCACATGGCCATCGGGTCGGCGCTATCCATGGTCGACAACAGGATCACCCCCCACTTCCGCGGCGGGGACCGGATCACGAGCGGAGGCATCGACGCGTGAGCGAGCAGAACGGCAGCACCGACGCCGAGCAGGACGCCCAGAGCTTCCTGGGCCGGATCACCAACGCGCCGTCGTCGTCGCAGGGCTCCCTGCGCGAGGTGGCCCGGGTGGTCCTGCCCGAGGCCAAGGACCTCGACGCGCTCCCGCTGTACGTCGACGGGCCGCTGAGGAAGGAGCGCTCCTCCGGCTCGTCAGACGAGGTCGCCGAGCACCCGGACGACATCCTGAGCCGGCGCTCCATGCGCATCCGCTCGGGGCGCCGCGTCTCCTTCGGCTCGTACTTCAATGCGTTCCCAGCCTCGTACTGGCGCCGCTGGACGGTCGCCGAGAAGGTCGTGCTGTCCGTGGCCACCACCGGCGCCGGCTCCCTGATCGTCTACCGCTCGAACGCCCGCGGCATCTCCCAGCGCGTGGAGAACGTGCGGCTGCCCGGCGGCTCGCAGACCAGCGAGTTCGACCTCACCCTGGCGCCGTTCGGCGACGGCGGCTGGTACTGGTTCGACCTGATCGCCGATGAGGAGGGCATGGTCCTCGACTCGGCCGCCTGGTCGGTTCCGGACACGGCCCCCCAGGGGACCGTGACCCTGGGCGTGACCACGTTCAACCGCCCGGACTACTGCGTGAACACGATCCGCACGATCGCTGAGGCCGACGGCTTCGACGACGTCCTGGACGAGCTGATCATCGTGGACCAGGGCAACAGGCTCGTGGAGGACGAGGACGACTTCGCCGAGGCCGAGAAGGCCATGGGCGGGAAGCTGCGCATGATCCGCCAGGGCAATCTGGGCGGCTCGGGCGGCTTCTCCCGCAACATGTACGAGGTCGTGCAGGGACGCGCGGACGGCTCGGCCTCCGACTACGTCCTGATCCTCGACGACGACATCCTCCTGGAGACCGAGGGCGTCCTGCGCGCCGTCGCCTTCGCGGACTTCTGCCGCACTCCCACGATCGTGGGCGGGCACATGTTCGACATGTACAACCGCCCGGTGCTCAACGGCTACGCCGAGGTCGTCGACCGCTACCGCTTCCTGTGGGGCCCGATCGAGGACCTGGGCGGCATCGACTTCTCGGAGGCGGGCCTGCGCTCGCGACCGAACCTGCACCGCCGCTGGGACGCCGACTACAACGGCTGGTGGATGTGCCTGATCCCGCGCAAGGTGCTGCAGGACGTCGGGCTGTCGCTGCCGGTGTTCATCAAGTGGGACGACTCCGAGTACTCACTGCGCGCCGCCGAGGCCGGGTACCCGACCGTCTCCCTGCCCGGGGCGGCCGTGTGGCACGTGTCCTGGATGGATAAGGACGACGCCGTCGACTGGCAGGCCTACTTCCACGAGCGCAACCGCCTGATCGCGGCCCTGCTGCACTCGCCGTTCCCGCGCGGCGGGCGCATGGTGCGCGAGTCCCTGGCCGTGGACACCAAGCACACGGTCTCCATGCAGTACTACGCCGCAACGTGCGTGCTGATGGCCCTCGAGGATGTCCTGCGCGGCCCCGAGGGCCTGCACGGGATGATCGGCACCAGGATGCCGGAGATCCGCTCCCTGAAGTCCGAGTTCTCGGACGCCCAGTTCAGCCAGGACCAGGGCGCGTTCCCGGCGGCCAAGCGGCGCCGTCCGCCCAAGCGCCGAGGTCTGCCCAAGCCGCCGGCCTACTGGCAGCTGCCGCCGTGGGCGGTCAAGACCCTGCTCAAGCAGACGGTCCTGCCGGTGCGCGAGCTGGCGCAGAGCCATCCCGAGGAGTGGGTCGCCCACCAGGACGGCAAGTGGTACCACCTGGCCACCCTGGACTCGGCCGTGGTCTCCAATGCCGACGGCACCGGTGCGGCCTGGCACAAGCGCGACCCCAAGGCGGTGCGCGAGCTCACCGCCCGCAGCGCCAAGCTGCACGCCGAGCTGCTCTCGCGCTGGGACTCGCTGTCCGAGCAGTACCGCGCCGCACTCGGGGAGATCACCTCGCCCGAGGCATGGGCGAAGACCTTCGAGGACAACCCGCCGGTGGACGTCCAGCGCTGATCCGCGGCGCAAGGCCGATCCACCACGACGACGGGCGCAGCGGCGCACCCAGCCGCTGCGCCCATCGTCGTCGTGATCCCAGCGCACGGCCGGCCCCGCGGGACCGCCGAGCGCGCACTGATTGAGGAGCAAGGATGAGCACGACAGTGCCGGAGCTGATGACGCCCGGCAAGGGACGCGGCCTGCTGGACGTCGTCCGCAACCGCTATCTGCTGAGGCTGCTGGTCGACAAGGAGATCCAGGTCCGCTATCGCGGGACCGTGCTGGGGCTGGTGTGGTCCTATCTCAAGCCGGCCGTGCAGTTCTTCGTCTACTACATCGCGATGGGCATCTTCCTGGAGCTCGAGAAGAACCTGGAGAACTTCGCGATCTACCTGTTCTCCGGGATCGTGCTGATGAATCTCTTCGGGGAGATCTTCGGCAACGCCTCGCGCTCCATGACGGACAACGGAGGGCTGCTCAAGAAGATCTACCTGCCGCGGCAGCTCTTCCCGGTGGCCAATCTCTTCGTGGCGCTGGTCCACTTCCTGCCGCAGCTGCTGATCCTGCTGATCGCCTGCCTGACGGCCGGGTGGCATCCCGGGCCAGTGCAGTTCCTGTGCATGATCGCCGGGTTCTTCATCGTCGCGATCTTCGCCCTGGGTCTGGGGTTGATCTTCGCCACCCTCAACGTGTTCTTCCGCGACGCGGAGAACTTCGTGGATCTGATCCTGATGGTTTCCACCTGGGCCTCCCCAGTGCTGTATCCGTTCACCATGGTCCAGGACAAGCTGCCGCAGTGGGTGTACTACCTCTACTTCGCCAATCCGCTCACCGTGGCCGTCGAGCTGTTCCACTACGGATTCTGGTTCGCCACCACGGAGCTGCCGCAGCCGCGCTGGCATGCGGCTGACCACCTCCTGTCGTTCTGGACCCCGTTCGCCCTGCTGATCGCGCTGGCCACCCTGTTCGTCGGCGATCTGATCTTCCGCCGCCAAGAGGGCAACTTCGCCCAGGAGCTCTGAAGGCCTCATGACCACCATCCCGTTCAAGAAGCCCGGTGTGACCTTCAGCGAGGAGACCGTGGCGATCCGCGTGGATCACATGTCCAAGTGGTTCACGCTGCGGCACACGCGCTCCATCAAGGAGGCCGTGATGTGGCTGGCCCGCGGTCGGCGCAAGGATCTCTCCGACCGGTTCAAGGCGCTGGACGACGTCACCTTCGACATCCACGACGGAGAGACCGTGGCTCTGCTGGGCTTCAACGGCTCGGGCAAGTCGACCTCACTGAAGATGATCTCCGGGGTCATGCACCCGGATTCAGGCTCGGTGGGCACGCGACGCAAGGTCGCCGGGCTGATCGAGGTCGGCGCGGGCTTCCACCCGGATCTCACCGGGCGCGACAACGTCTATCTCAACGGCGCGATCCTGGGGATGGACAAGGAGGAGATCGACGCCAAGTTCGACGACATCGTGGCGTTCTCCGAGATCGGCGAGTTCATCGACACCGAGGTGAAGTTCTACTCTTCGGGCATGTACCTGCGCCTGGCCTTCGCGGTGGCGATCCATACCGACCCGGAGGTCTTCCTGGTCGATGAGATCCTCTCCGTGGGCGATGAGCCGTTCCAGAAGAAGTGCATCCGACGCATCAAGGACCTGGTGCGCCGCGGCAAGACCCTCGTGGTGGTCTCCCACGACCTGGATCTCATCATGGACATCTGCGAGCGCGGCATCGTGCTCGAGCACGGCAGGGTGATCTACGACGGCTCCTCCGTGGGCGCGGTGGCCATGCTGCGCGATCGCCCCGTCGAGGAGGTCCAGCGGGAGCAGAACGAGCGCGTGGAGCGCCGTCTGCACTGGAAGCGCGTGGACCGCGAGAAGGCGGCCGAGGAGGCCGCCGAGCGCGGGGACGCCTACGTGCCCGAGTACGACCCCGAGCTCGACGACCCCGCCGATCTGGACGACCCCTCCAAGGTGCGCCGGACCAAGGGCCTGTGAGCGGTCGCATCCGCCGCGGAGGAGCCTGAAGCTCTGCGCATGAGGACGGGGCCTGCCGGATGCCGGCAGGCCCCGTCCTCATGTCCGGACGTCCGTCTCAGTCCCCGGTGATGAGTCCGGGGTGCAGCTCGTCGATCGTGGCCACCCCGAGCAGGTGCATGGTCACGCGCATCTCCTGCTCGAGCAGCTCGAGCGCGCGCTCCACGCCCTCCTGCCCGCCGGCCATGAGCCCGTAGAGGTAGGCGCGTCCGATCAGGGTGAAGTCCGCCCCCAGGGCCAGGGCGATGATCGCGTCCGTGCCGGAGAGGATTCCCGAGTCGTAGATGATCTCCGCGTCCGGTCCGAGGGCCTCGCGGATGCGCGGCAGCGCACGCAGCGGCTGGATGACCCGGTCGAGCTGGCGGCCGCCGTGGCTGGAGACCACGACTCCGTCGGCGCCGGCGGCCATGGCGCGCTGGGCGTCCTCGACGCCGAGCACGCCCTTGAGGAAGAGCTTCCCGGGTCAGACCGAGCGGATCCACTCGAGGTCCTCGAAGTCAAGGGTCGGCTCGAACATCGAGTTGATGACCTCGGGCAGGGAGGCGCCGGTGCCGGAGAGCGAGGCGAAGCTCAGGGGATCCGTGCTCAGGAAGTTCAGCCACCACTCCGGGCGGTAGGAGGCATCCAGCACGGTGGACAGGCGCAGCTTGGGCGGGATGGTCATGCCGTTGCGGGTGTCGCGCAGGCGCAGTCCGGCCACGGGGGTGTCGGCGGTGACCAGCAGGTTGTCGTAGCCGGTCTCCCACGCGCGGCGCACCAGCTCCTCGGAGGCGCGGCGGTCCTTCCAGAGGTAGAGCTGGAACCAGCGCCGGCCCTCGCCGGAGACCTCGGCGACCTGCTCCACCGAGCGGGTGCCCATGGTCGAGAGGCTGAACGGGATGCCGAAGCGCCGTGCGGCGGCCGCCCCGGCGTCCTCGCCCTCGCTGTGCATGAACCGGGTGAAGCCGGTGGGAGCGATGCCCACGGGCAGGGCGGACTCGCCGCCGGCGATGCGCACCCGCAGGTCGACCTCGCCGATCCCGCGCAGGACCCGCGGGGACAGCTCGACCTCGTCGAATGCCTGGCGCGACCCGCGGGCGGTCTGCTCGGACAGGGCGGCGCCGTCGACGTAGTCGAAGGCCGCCTTGGGCGTGCGGCGCCGGGCGATGCGCCGGAGGTCGCCGATGTCGGCGGCACGCTGCAGCCGGTGCGCCCGATCCGGCAGGCCGGGACGCTCGAAGGACAGCAGCGGTCGCAGCTCGGACCAGCGCGGCACCTGGCGGGATAGGCGGGTGCGGTTCATGTCAGCGGACTCCTGGGGCTTCGGGGTCGGAGGACAGGCGGGATCCGAGGATCACCGCGAGCAGTGAGATGAGGCACGCGGCACTGACGGCGGCGGCACCGGCCAGCACGCGCCCGCCGGCGAGATCGATGATCCACACGAGCGCCGCAGGCGTCAGCCCGGCCACGATCGCGCCGTTGATCTCGCGGGCGATCGCGATCCCGCTGTAGCGCTCGGCCGCCGGGAACAGCTGGGCCAGGAACGCGCCCTGGGAGCCCGAGGTCAGGGCGATGACCAGGCCGTAGCCGCCGGCGATGGCCACAGCGGCCACGACGGCGCTGCCGCTGGAGAGCCCGAGCAGCAGGGGGAAGGCGTAGGCGGAGCCCAGCGCGCACCCCAGCCCCAGGACACGGGCTGCGCCCATCCGATCGGCTGCTGCTCCGCCGAACGGCGTGGCCACGACGCCCACGAGGCTGCCCAGGGTCACCGCCAGCAGGGCCGGAGTGCGCTCCAGGCCGACCTGTGGGGAGGTCATCAGGGAGATGGCGAACACGGCCATGGCGTAGTTGAGGCAGTTGTGCCCGGTCATGGCCAGGAAGCCGATGATCAGCTCGAGCGGGCTGCGGCGCAGCAGCGCCATGACGGGCAGCTTGGTGCGCTCGTTCTCGGCACCCTGGACTGCGGCGCGGTGCTCCGGGGTCTCCTCCAGGCTGCGGCGGATGTAGATCGCCAGCAGGAACAGCACCGCGGAGACGAGGAAGGGCAGGCGCCAGGCCCAGCCGAGCAGCGCCTCATCGCCCAGGCTGGCCGCGGCCAGGAAAGCCGCGGTGGCCAGAGCGATGCCGGCCGGGGGAGTGGACAGCACGAGCGAGGTGTACAGCCCCTTGCGCTTCGGCGGGGCGAACTCGGCGACGATCGTCATGGCGCCGGCCAGCTCCGCACCGGCGCCCATGCCCTGGATCAGGCGCAGCGCCACCAGCAGGACCGGTGCCAGGGCGCCGATCGACTGGGCGGTGGGCAGGGCGCCGATGCCGACGGTGGCTACGCCCTTGAGGATGATCGTGATCAACATGGCCGGACGACGGCCGAGTGCATCGCCGATGTGTCCGATCACCAGACCGCCCACCGGACGGGCGATGAATCCGACGGCGAAGGTCAGGAAGGCGGCCATGGTGGCCCCGGTGTCGGTGGCCGCGAAGAACAGCGGAGCGATCACCAGTCCCGCGGCAGCCCCGTAGAGGGCGAGTCGTACCACTCGATCAGGGTGCCCGTGACGGCCGCGAACGGGGCTCGGCGGGCTCCGGGTGTGAGTTGATCCGAGGCCTCGCTGCGCTCGCAGAGACTGGCGGGGCAGCTGAAGCCCGGCCAGCGTGTGATCGAGCCGGAGCTCGCCGTGAGCTTCGGGGCCTCCAAGACGCCGGTGCGCGAGGCCCTGCAGGAGCTCGCGGCAGAGGGTCTGGTGGAGGTGCTGCCCAAGAAGGGCTACCGCATCAGGGACATGGATGCCGCCGACCTGCTGTAGATCCTGGATCTGCGTGCGGTGCTCGAGGCTCATACCGCCGCACTCGCTGCCCGCACTGCCGATGCCGAGGCCATCCAGCGCCTGCGCGAGCGTTGGGAGGCCCAGTGCGATGCCACGGGGCTCGAACCGCTGGAGCGCACGCTGCGAGCGCGCGACTTCCACGCCGAGATCTCGAGGATCGCCCACAGCGGCCGCCTCAGCGCTGTCCTGGACGGGCTGCACCGAGAGATGGTCCGCGCCCACCATGTGCTCCCGGAGCTGCGCTGGCACCTGGCTGAGGACATCGAGCTGCGGGAGCACCGGGAGATCCTGGAGGCCATAGCTGCCGGCGAGGCCGAGCCCAACGCGCAGGCCATGCGCACCCACCTGGAATCCATTCTCGGCCACCTGGGGATCGCGGCATCCGAGGTGGATCGTTCCTAGCCCGTAGCTGCGAGGAGCAGGACGCGGCTCAGCCGCGGCCGCCCGGCGCACGGTCCAGGAACCAGGGGTCGGCGCCGCCATAGCGGCCCGGACCCTGCGCGTACTCCACCCCGCGGCCGTCGAGCAGCAGCGGCGGCGGCACGAAGCGCAGGTGGCCGTGGTCCCCGGTGCGCATGCTGCGCACCGGGACCGGCATGTGCCGCGGCGGCTGGGGCGTGCGCGGTGCGCTGAGCAGCTCGGTGGCCGTGCGCGCCAGGGCCAGGTGCGCCACGTCGGCGTGGTCCGAGGCCAGCAGCGCGCTCGCCGCGGCGACCATGCCCAGTCCGGTCGCATGATCCAGGGCCTGGACGGGAAGGGCGCCGGGGGATCCGTCGGGGGATCGGTAGATGTGGGCGATGCCCGAGGCCGCCTGGACGATGCTGTCGAACCCGCGGGTTCCCGCCCAGCGTCCGGTCTCGCCCCAGGCGCTCAGACGCACGACCCGCAGGCCGGGGCGCTCGATGACGGGTTGGTCGTCCTCCACGCCGAAGTGCCACAGCGCCCCGCCGCGGTAGCCGAGCAGCAGGATGTGGGCGTCGTCGAGCAGCCGGTCCAGGGCCTTGAGACCCTGGCCGTTGCGCAGGTCCAGCACGACGCTGCGCTTGCCGAAGCCCGTGTCCACGTGCTGATCGGGCAGCTCGGGGATCGACGGCGGATCCACCCGCAGCACATCGGCGCCCAGCGCTGCGAGCAGCCGCGAGCCGCTGGGGCCGGCGATGACGCGCGTGAGATCCAGGACGCGCAGGCCGCGCAGCGGGGCATCGTCGGCGGCGGCGGTCGGCTCCCACCGGCGCACGGGGATGCCCGAGGAGCGGAAGCGGATCCACGGGCCCTGCGCGGCGGCTCGTCCGCTGGCCGTGCGGGACCACTGCTCGGGGGTGCGCACGGCGGCGGCCACTCCGCCGGCGTCGCGCACGCACTGCTCGACGTCGAGCGCCTCACGTGCGGCCAGCCGCTCCCGCAGCCGCTCGGGGGTCGAGGCCCCCAGCGCGCGCTCGAGGGCCCTGGCATGGTGCGGGTAGTTGGCGTGCAGGCGCACCCAGCCATCGGCGGTGGGATGGAAGCCGGACAGCGGGGCGAAGGCGCTCGGAGCGCGCCCGTTGATGCGCAGGTGCGAGATCGAGGCGAAGGAGGCGGCCACGCGCTGGGCGTCCACGGCGAAGGAGCGTCCGGTGAGCTGGGCGAGCCCCGTGGCCGCGGCCTGCGCCGAGCCCAGCGCCAGGCCCTCCACGTCCAGGGGCCCGCACCACCACAGCCGGGGGCCGCCGACGGGGGCGGCCTGCGATGAGTCGAGGTCGATCGCGGCGGTGAGATCGCTGTACAGATCCGGTACGGCTGACATGGGCGCAATCTATCCGCCCCTGTGTTCTCGTTCACAGTCATGTCGGCTGTGATAGCTCCGCCGCCGCCCTGCGGGTGCTGCCTGCTTCCGCCCTCCTGTCACAGAAAGCCGTCCCCGTGCACACCCACTCAGAGTCCGAGATCCGCAAGAGCTTCCTGAACTGCTCCAAGGGGGCGGCCCAGCGCCTGGCCGTGCCGCAGCACCTGGATCAGCTCGAGTGGGACGGGCAGATCGTCCTGGGCTGGATCGACCCCAAGTGGCCCAAGTCCGCCAAGGACCGCTACAGCAGCGTGGGCTCCTACATCTGCTCCGACCTGGCCTGCAGCGACTACACCCTGGGCCGGCGCAAGCCCGACGGGGTGCGTCAGATGGAGGAGACGCTCTCGGTCGAGGAGCGCCCGCAGCGCACCCTCACCGACGGACAGGGCCTCGTGGAGCGGGTGGCGCAGAGCCTGGGGAAGTGGTCCCCGGGCCCGTGTCGCGGCGGCTACAGCGTCTCCTTGGGATGTGCCGTGTGCACCTGTTCGAGAACGACAGTCCTGTCTTCTACGTAGAACCAGAGGCGGGCACTGCCTTTGAGCGTGGGCTTGTGATGCCACCGCTGATGGGACCGGCCATCTCGTGTGATGGTCGACAATGACCCCTCGAGCGGGTAATTCGTGGGTGTCCTGGTCGTCGGCGTCCGGGTGAGGAAGTCCCAGGCATCGGCCATCGGGTTGCGGTATGTCGCCACGAGATCGCGCCATCCTCTCTTCGCGGATGTCGACCCGAACGTCAGCGTGAATTCCGACTTCTTCGGTGGCCGCGGGACCGGGTTCGCCTTGCCCATGGGTCAAGGGCGCTCGACGGGCGTCGTCTCTTCGGTGTCGTCGAGCCACTCGATCGGCTCGTGGCCGAGTCCCGCGGCGATGGCGGTTGCGGTCTCGCGCCACGACGTGAGCTTGGCGACCGCCAAGTGCGGCTGTGAGGTCGAGAACGAGGCTCGTGCGGCGTCGATCAGATCCTGGGCGCACTGATCCCGGTCCTCAGTGCTCAAGGCGTACATCCACGGGTACCGCTTCGACATGTTCTGCGTCAGGGGGCCATCTTCAAGGGCCACCGTGATGAGGGTGGCCGCCAGGTGCAGAAGCTGCTGTCTGCCCTCCGCTTCCCGCTGAGACATCAGGACCAGGGGCTCGCCATCGCGGCGAGTCACTGTGACGGGATGGTCCTCGGCTTCGGCGAAGACCTCGGCCGAGTGCTTGCTCAGGTCCGAGGAACGTCGGATGGCTGCAGGCATGCCGATGGGAGGAGTCATACCGTCAGAGTATTCGGATCGTATTCGGAAGTCGAGGGGCTGCTTCGGATCGAGCACTTCCGGAAGCTCGTCCCGACGTACCGGCAGCGCCGAAGTCAACGAATGATCATTCTGCGTCGCTACTTTGCAGTCACTTCCGAGACAGTGCGGCGGTATCGGTCCAGGTGGGCGATGACTTATCCACACCCTGGACCAAGGCCCATGGTCCGCCCTTGCACTGAGCCCTAGATTCCAGTCATTCGATGTCGTCGAGCGGAACGGGGGCCGTGATGGCTGCAGTGCTGCAGGGACAGGCGCGCCTGCGGGACCTCTCCCAGGCGCGAGGGCGTCGCCGCCTGGAGCAGGACGGGCAGTCGCAGCTCAGCTCACGGGTGATCGCCGAGGTCCGCGAGCAGGTGCGTCGTCGGGGCCTCGATCCCTTCGAGGCACCCACTGAAGTGGCGGCGATCGTCGAGGCTGTCCTCAACGACCATGATCAGGTCTCGGCGCGCACGGGCTCGGAGTCGTTCGAGGACCTGGAGGCGGTCCGGCATCGGATCCTGGATGCGGTGGCCGGCTTCGGGGTGCTGCAGCCGCTGCTGGACGACGACTCGATCGAGGAGATCTGGATCAACGGACCCGATGAGGTCTTCGTCGCCCGCGGCGGCGAGTCCGAGCTGACCGGGCTGCATGTGGAGCCTGAGGAGGTCCGTCAGCTGGTGGAGCGGATGCTGCGCCGCTCCGGACGGCGCCTGGATCTGAGCTCGCCGTTCGTGGATGCCTCGCTTCCCGACGGATCGCGCCTGCACGTGGTGATCCCGGATGTCACCCGCGAGCACTGGTCGGTGAACATCCGCAAGTTCGTGGTCGCGGCACGGCGCATCGCGGACATGGTCCGGCTGGGCTCCATGAGCCCGGAGGCGGGGACATTCCTCTCGGAGGCTGTGCGTGCCGGGCTGAACATCTTGGTCTCCGGGGCCACGCAGGCGGGCAAGACCACCATGCTCAACTGCCTGTGCGCCCAGATCGACCCCAGGCAGAGGGTAGTGACGGTCGAGGAGATCTTCGAGCTGCAGATCCCCCTGCGCGATGTGGTGGGGATGCAGTGCCGCCAGGCGAATCTCGAGGGCACCGGTGAGATCCCCATGCGCCGGCTCGTGAAGGAGGCGCTGCGCATGCGGCCTGACCGCCTGATCGTGGGGGAGGTCCGCGAGGCGGAATCCCTGGACATGCTCATCGCGCTGAACGCCGGGCTGCCGGGAATGGCCAGCCTGCACGCGAACTCGGCCCGGGACGCGGTCACCAAGATCTGCACGCTGCCGCTACTGGCAGGGGAGAACATCTCCTCGGCGTTCGTCGTGCCCACCGTGGCCGCGTGCTTCGATCTGGTGGTCCACTGCCGTCGTCGTCCCGACGGGCACCGGGAGGTCGAGGAGATCCTGGCCGTCGGCACACGGGTCGAGAACGGGGTCATCGAGACCTCTCCGCTGTTCCATCGGGTCCACGGCGACCTGATCGCCGTCGGCGCGGAAGTTCCCGCGCCGGAGAAGTTCGCGCTGGCCGGCATCGCCACCGAGCAGGTGCGCGAGTGCCTGGGCCGCGATCACGAGAAAGGGTCGGGACGATGATCACCGGTGTCCTGCTCGGTCTGCTTCTGGGCGCGGGGCTGTGCCTGATCTGGTGGTCGTTCTGGGCCCAGGTCGCGCCCCGCGCGCAGCGACGACGACGTGAGCGCCTGTTGCGCAGGCGACTGGATCGCGCCGGGATGCATGCCGTGCGCCCCGGTTCGTTCGTGCTGCTGTCCGTCATGGTGGCGGTCGCGGCCGGGGTTCTCGTGTGGGCCGTGTCCGGGGGTGCGGTCTTCGGCCTGTGTGCGGGCATCGTGGCGCTGTTCGTCCCGTGGTCCATGCTGGGCCGGCGCATGCGACGGCGAACACATCAGCTGCGCACCGTGTGGCCGGACGTGGTGGACATGCTGCGCTCTGCCATCCGCGCGGGGCTCTCACTGCCCGAGGCCCTGGCCCAGCTGCAGCACCGCGGTCCAGAGATCGTGCAGCCGGCCTTCGCGCGCTTCGCCGGCGACTACCGGGCCACAGGTCAGTTCCTCCCGGCGCTGGATGCCCTCAAGGAAGAGCTCGCTGATCCGGTGGCGGACAACATCATCGAATCCCTGCGCGTCACCCGGGAGGTGGGCGGCACGGACCTGGGTCGGCTTCTGGGCACCCTCTCGGAGTTCCTGCGCGAGAACTCGCGGACCCGCAGCGAGCTGGAGGCCCGCCAGTCGTGGACGGTCAACGCAGCGCGGCTGTCCGTGGCCGCGCCCTGGCTCATCCTGCTGCTCATGGCCAGCCAGCCGGCGGCGGTGAGCGCCTATGACAGCCCCGCCGGCGCCGTCGTGCTGCTCGGCGGGCTGGCGATCTCCGCGATCGCCTACCGCCTCATGCTGCGATTGGGGGCTCTGCCCGAGCCCGAGCGGGTGCTGCGATGAGTCTGCCGCTGGCTATCCCGCTGATCATCGGCACCGTCCTGGGGCTCGGGCTCTGGCTGATGATCGTGCCCGCGCCGGCCAGTTCCCGCCGTCGCTTCACCCGGCGAGTGGTCCTGCAGATGCGCGCGACGGATCCCGCCGTGCGCCATGCCGAGCATGTCCGCGCCCGCGATCAGCGCGGACTGCTGGCCATCGCCATGGCGCTGGCCTCCCCGGTGGGCCTGGGGCTGGGCCGGCGCATCGGTGGCGAGGGCCAGCGCCAGCTGCTGCGCCGGCTCGAGCGCGAGGGGGCGGGCCGCAGCCTGGCCGACTACCGGACCGAGCAGGTCCTCTGCGCACTGGCCGGTGCGGTGATCGGGGGTGTGTGGGGCGTGGGGGCCGTTCTGCGCCTCGGCGCGCCGGGGCCGGCGATCCTGCTGCTGCTCGTCGCCGGTGCGCTCAGCGGCGCCTGGGCGCGCAGCTGGCGGCTCGGCAGCCGGATCTCCAGCCGTGAGACGAGGATGCTGGCCGAGTTCCCCGCGATCGCCGAGCTTCTGGCCCTGTCCGTCGGCGCAGGCGAGTCCACCCTGGGCGCCCTCGAGCGCGTGAGCCGGATCGCCGAGGGGGTGCTGGCCGAGCAGTTCCGCGCCGTGCTCGATCGGACCCGCTCCGGTACTCCGCTCACCGAATCGCTGCAGGAGTTCGCCGACCGTGTCGAGGTCACGCACATCTCGCGCTTCGTCGCCGGCATCGCCGTGGCCATGGAGCGCGGCACCCCGCTCGCCGAGGTCCTGCGCTCGCAGGCGCAGGACGTCCGCGATCAGGACAAGCGCGAGCTCATGGAGATGGCCGGACGCAAGGAGATCGCCATGATGGTGCCCCTCGTGTTCATGGTGCTCCCGCTGTCCGTGCTCTTCGCGGTGTTCCCCGGCATCGCCGTCCTGCAGCTCGATCTGTGATGTCTTCCCTCTCTGCCCGAACCGCTCCCTACCGAAAGGCCGCACCATGAACCGCGAACTCTCCTCCCGTCCCGAGACCGATGCGCAGGAGGCCTCAGCCTCCCGTCCTGCCGCGCAGCTGGCGTCGGCTCTGCCGCTCGATGACCCCGACCGCGGCGACGTCCCCGGCTGGGTCATGCTGACCCTGATGTCGGCGGTGCTCGTGGCCGGTCTGCTGCTGATCGCCCAGCCTGCCCTGGAGGGCCTGTTCAACGACGCCATCTCCCGGGTGACCGGTGGCTGAGCCGGCCACCGGGGCCGAGGGGCGCGACGACGGCTCCGTGGTCGCCGAATGGGCCATGGTCGCCGGGCTCAGCGCGATCCTCTTCGCCCTGACCCTGCAGCTCGTGTTCGCCCTGCACGTGCGCAATGTGCTGATCGACTCGGCCTCGCACGGGGCGCGCTACGGAACGCTTGCCGACCGAGGGCCGGCCGATGCCGAGGCCCGGACCCGCGAGCTGATCACCGGCTCGGTGGGCGGGCGCTTCGCAGGCGATGTCACCGCGGTGCCCGCCGAGGTCGCCGGCACTCCTGCGCTCGAGGTCCGGGTCGTGGCGCCGCTGCCGATCGTCGGGCCCTTCGGTCCGCCCCGGGCGATCGAGGTGAGCGGCCATGCCGTCGACTGGTCCTGAAGCGACCAGCACTGACCTCGAGGACGACGAGGGCTCGGCCGTCGTCGAGTTCCTGCTCGTGGGCGTGGTCCTGCTGGTCCCGATCCTGATCTTCGTGGGTGTGCTGGCTCAGGCGCAGGCTGCGGCCTTCGCGGCAGTGGCGGCAGCTCAGCAGGGCTCGCAGGTGCTGGCCTCCCAGCCGGCCGGGGAGGTCTCGACCGCCCAGGTGCAGGCGGCCGCAGCGCTTCCCGCAGCGGATCAGGGCTTCGACGACGGCGAGGTCGCCGTCTCGGTGGCCTGCTCCGACGGGGCCTGTCAGGAGGCCGGTGCCACGGCCACCGTCACGGCGGTGGCCACGATCCGGCTGCCCAGGATCCCGTTCGTGGGGACCATGGAGCTCGCGCAGATGGAGCACTCCTCGACCGTCGTGATCGGGCGGTACGCATGACGACCGCCCAGCGCGGCCTGCGGCACCGTGCCGAGGAGGACGACGGGCAGATCTCGATCCTGGTGATCGGGATGATGCTCATCCTGCTGATGGCGGTGATCGTGGTGATGGCGGTGACCTCGGTGCAGCTGGCCGAGCGGAAGCTGCAGGTTCACGCGGATCACGCCGCACTCGCGGCCGCGGACACCTTCACCGAGCTGCAGGGCACCGAGGGAGCGGGATCGGCCCCCACCGCCGTGCTCGACGACGCCTCCGTGTCCGCTGCTGCGCAGTCCTACCTGGTGACGGTCGAGGCCGAGCACGATCTGGACAGCCTTGCGATCGGCTCCGGCACTGGTTCCGCCGACGGACGCACGGCCCGGGTCCATCTCACCGCGGTGGCCCGCCCGCCCGTGGTCGCCTGGTTCATCCCCGCCGGGATCCCGGTCGAGGCCAGTGGCGAGGCTCGGGCGGAGTTCAGCAGGTGACGAGGGAGGCGGAGATTCGCTCGGCATGAAGTCCAGCGACCTGAGGCGAGCACCCGAGAGGTGACGCCGGGCCTGCATCCGATGCGTATCGCCCTCGAAGCGGAATCCAGGGGTGACTGGGTCACCACTCAGCTGCGGATCGCGCTGGGCACGGACCCGATCAAAGCGCTCGCCAAGGCCATGCTGGACCTGGCGGCCAAAGCGGGGCTGCCGGCTCGGAGAGAAGCCAACCTGCGCGAGGTGCTGGCACGTGTACAGCAGGTCTCCGTCTCAGGGGCATCGGTGGCGCTGCGCGAATCGCCCGGCAGCGATCCACATGCTTCTCTCACCGAGCTGCTCGTCGAGATCGGCCGGGAGGTCCGGAAGCAGAAGGACACGATGGTCTTCATCCACCTGGATGAGATCCAGAACATCACGTCAGAAGAGGCGCTCTCGCAGCTGCTGATCTCCCTCGGGGATGCCCTGGGTCATCAGGAAGACGTCACTGTCCCCGGCGGAGGAACGATCAGGCGTGCGCTCCCGATCGCCGTCTACCTCACCGGACTGCCGGAATGCGAGGAGCGTGCTGGCGCCCGTCACGGAGCCACGTTCGCCCGGCGTTTCCAGACCATGACGCTGGCTCCGCTGTCCGATGCTGACCTCGAGCTCGCGCTCGCCGAGTTCCTCGAGCCTGGCTGGAGCATCCTCCAGGAGGAAGGCTTGCCGACCAGGGTTCGCATGGAGGAGGCGTCCCGCGAGCTGCTGGTCGAGCTGTGCTGCGGCGAGCCCTTCATCTTCCAGCTGGCTGGGGCTCGAGCCCGGTATGCAGGCTCCTCCGACCTCATCACCGTTGATGATGTGCGGCGCGGCTGGGCTGCGGCGCGCGACGAGGCAGAGTCCCATGTGGTGCGCATCGTGGAGCGACTCCCTCCCAAGGAGCGCGAGTTCATCGACGTGATGACAGAGCTCGACCCGGCCGACAGAACGTTGAGCAAGATTGCCGACGGCATGGGCTATGCCAAGGCCACCACCGTCGGCCCCGTAGCTCAGCAGCTGGATCGTACTCGTGCGCTGATCTCTCGCGGTCGCCCCTATTCGTTCAAGCACCGCGCAGTGGAGGCCTACCTGACGACTGCGTGGCCCGAGACGGAGTGAGCGGAGCGGAACTCACTCGAACTGCGCGAAGTCCGGGCGGCGCTTCTGCGTGAAAGCCGCCAGTGCCTCTGCCGCCTCCGGGCTGCGCAGACGGGCGGCGAAGACCTCGATCTCGCGCCGGGTGTGCTCGAGCAGCGCGGGGACGTCGCGCATCAGGGCCTTGGTCTCGGCCAGCGACCGGGCCGGGCGCGCGAGCAGCTGCTCGGCGAGTCGGCGGGCCTCGTCGTGGATCTGCTCGGGCGGGACCACGGAGGTCGCGATCCCGGCGGCCAGAGCCTCCTGCGCGCCCATCGGCTGACCCAGGGCGAACATGGCGAAGGCTCGGGCGTGGCCGATGCGCTGGGGGAGCAGCAGGCTCGAGCAGGCCTCCGGCACCAGCGCGAGGTCAACGAACGGGACCGTGAGGGAGGCGTCCTCGCCCAGGACCACCAGGTCGCAGTGCAGCAGCATGGTGGCCCCCACGCCCACCGCACGGCCCTGGACGGCGGCGACCACGGGGACGCCGCAGCGGATCAGCGCGTGCAGGAAGCGGGTGACGGGCCACTGCTCGGACGGGCGGTCGTCGTCGGCCAGATCCGCGAAATCCGCCAGGTCGTTGCCCGCGGTGAACAGCCCGCCCTCGGCGCGCAGGATCACCACGCGCACCTCGGGCTCGTTCTCGGCGCGCTCGAGAGCCTCGGCCAGACCGGTGTACATCTCGTGAGTCAGTGCGTTGCGCTTGTCGGCACGGTCGAGCGTGATGGTGAGGATGCGCTCCTCCAGGCTGACGCGGATGCTCTGGGCCATGGGTGCCCTCCTCTCGTCCATCGCGCGGGAGCAGCGCGATGCAGTGATGCGCGCCACTATGCCACGGACGCGGTGCGGGCTCGTGGTCGCCAAGGACGCGGGCGAGGCAGGCGGGGTGCTTGTGCTGTCCGTGGGTCGTGGTCTACTGAGCAGGTCATCACAATATGACCTGGATCACAGAAGGAGCATGAGCGCATGGCCTCGCAGGGCGAACTCATCATGGGCACGCCGTCCACCATGGGCGACGACGAGCAGCTGACCACCACACGCCTGCTGCGGGACGCGGCGCGCAGCTTCGGGGATCAGGAGATCCTCTACCGCACCGACGACGGCACGTGGCAGCGCACCGACTATGCCGCCACCTGGGATCGGGTCCTGCGCATGGGCTCGGCGCTGAGCGGGATGGGCGTGGGCCCCGGATCCAAGGTGGGGCTGCTGCTGTGGAACGGGCTGCACCACTTCGAGTCCTACTACTCCGTACCCCTGGCCGGGGCCACCATGGTCCAGCTCAACCTGCGTCTGGCGCCTGCGGATCTGGCCTACGTGATCGAGCACAGCGGGGTGTCCGTGATCGTGATCGATCACTCCCTGCTGGATCTGGCCCGCACGCTCAAGCGCCACGTCTCGGAGGACATCCGCTGGATCGTCGCCTCTCATGACCACGTGGCCGAGGACTGGGGCGAGATCGCCCAGGCCGGCACCTACGAGCAGCTCGTGGCGGAGGCCGAGCCGCTGGCGGACATCCCGGAGATGTCCGAGCGCAGCGCCTCGGGCGCCTGCTACACGACCGGCACCACGGGTCGGCCCAAGGGCGTCTACTACTCGCACCGCTCCGTGTGGCTGCATGCCGCGGCCATGGCCTGCAACGCCGGGATCACCCTGGACGACGGCGTCATGATGCTCACGCCCATGTTCCACGTCCAGTGCTGGGGCCTGCCGTATGCGGCCACCATGGTCGGGGCGCGCGTGGTCCTGCCGGGGCGCTTCGACCTGAACGACGTCGACGGGCTGATCGACTCGATCGTCGAATGCGATGTCACGTTCTCCCCGGCCGCCCCGGCCATCCTCATGCCCATGCTGCGGGCCCTGAAGCGCCGCGAGGAGCCGCCGCGGCTCGAGCGGCTGCGCTTCATCAGCGGCGGCAGCGAGCCCCCGGTGTCCATGGTCCGGTCCTTCCACGAGCTCACGGGTGCGCAGGTCATGCATCTGTACGGCGCCTCGGAGACCTCGCCGCTGGTGACGATCAACCGCATGAAGCCGGCGGTGGCGGCCAAGGTCTCGGAGGAGGAGGCCTGGCAGATGCGCAAGTACCAGGGGCTCGTGCCCGCCGGCGTGGAGGTTCGGCTCGTGGATCCCACGGGGGAGCAGCTGCCCTGGGACGGCGAGACCGTGGGGGAGTTCCGCTACCGCGGTCCCTGGATCACTCGCTCCTACGCGGACAATCCGGAAGCCACGGACGCCGGCTTCGATGAGGACGGCTTCTGGCGCAGCGGCGACATGGGCTACCTGACGGAGTACGGCTACCTGAAGATCACGGACCGGCTCAAGGATGTCATCAAGTCCGGCGGCGAGTGGATCTCTTCGATCGACATGGAGAACGCGCTGGTCGCCCTGGGCGGAGTGGTGGAGGCCACCGTGATCGGGGTGCCGCACCCCAAGTGGGAGGAGCGGCCTCTGGCGCTGGTCGTGCGTTCGGAGGACTCCGCCGTCACGGACGAGTCGGTGCGCGAGCACCTGTCCGCCTCCTTCGCCCGCTGGCAGCTGCCGGATGAGATCCGCTTCATCGACGAGATCGCACGGACCTCGGTCGGCAAGATCAACAAGAAGAAGCTGCGCGCCGAGTACGAGGATGCCTACGCCGAGACCTCCTGAAAGCCGAATCCGAGTGTGAGCGGATCGGGCGGGGCTGGACGGGATCAGCCCTGCCCGCCAGGCGACTGCGCAGGCATCGCGATCCTGACCCGCGGCGCCGGTGCATCGCGCACTCCTGGATCCGCGGCGGGCTCCAGGCGCTGCCAGAGCCGGTCCGTGAGCGGCTGCACCACCATGGAGCCCATCTGACGCAGCAGCGTGGACAGCACGGAGGTGCGCAGATCCCGGCTGCCTCCCGTTCCCGAATGGCGCAGACGTCTGGCCTCCTCCAGGGTGAAGTCGACGAGCCGCTCGGCCAGGCCGTCGCCGTCGGCCTCATCGGCGCTGTCGCCCTTGATGACGCAGTCGTCGGCGGAGACGGTGCCTGGGCCGGAGGGCGGGGCGATCAGGCACCAGCGAAGGTAGCCCTCGATATCTGGGTGCTCGTGCAGCATGCGGGCGAAGGCCGCATCTCTCGCCGCACTCACGGCCGCTGCCTCGCCCGAGGCCGCAGACTGCGCGGTGGCCGCCTCCAGCGTCTGAGCGATGACCGAGAGCACCAGGTCGTCCACAGCGCGGGTGAGTCCCGCCTTGGAGCCGAAGTGATGGCGGATCAGTCCGGGGGCTGCCCCTGCATCGGCGGCGATCTCCCGCACGCCGGTCCCGGTCGGGCCCTGCCGTGCGTAGAGCCTCAGCGCACTGGCGCGCAGTCGCTGAGCCGTGGCTGGCAGCTCCGAGACCCCGCCGATCGTCGTCGCATCCATTCCCGTGCTCCCTCCGACCAGGCGCGCCGCCCCACGCGGCCGTCGTCCCGAATCGGAGTATTGCACGACTGTGCAATCTCGTGCTTGACTGCGAGCACCAACGATGTGAGTCAGACCACAGGAGTCCCACCATGGCCGCAGAGCCGCAGCTGGTCCACGGAGCACCGTCCACCATGGGCGATCACGAGCAGCTGACCACCACCCGGATGCTGCGCGATGCAGCCCGCAGCTTCGGGGATCAGCAGATCTCCTATCAGGACGACTCCGGGAAGTGGCAGTCCACGGACTACGCCGCCACCTGGGACCGGGTCCAGCGGGTGGGCTCGGCACTGGAAGGGATGGGCATCGGCCCGGACTCCCGCGTGGGCGTGCTGCTGTGGAACAGCCTGGAGCACTACGAGTCCTACTTCTCGATCCCGCTCGTGGGCGCCACCATGGTCCAGCTGAACATGCGCCTGGCCCCGGCGGATCTGGCCTACGTGATCGGCCACAGCGGGGTCACGACCCTGATCGTCGATCACACCCTGCTGCGTCTGGCCCAGGGGCTCAGGGAGCACATCCCGCAGGTCACCCAGTGGATCGTCGTGGGGCCGGAGTCCTCGCTCGAGCAGTTCGCGGGCCTCCCCGGCGTGTGCTCCTACGAGCAGCTGATCGCGGAGTCGCAGCCGTTGGCGCAGATCCCGAACATGGCCGAGACCACGGCCTCGGCCGCCTGCTACACCACGGGCACCACGGGGCGGCCCAAGGGCGTCTTCCTCTCCCACCGCTCCGTGTGGCTGCACGCCATGGCCGTCAGCTCGACCAGCGGTCTGACGGGTGCGGACAAGGTCATGATGCTCACGCCCATGTTCCACGTGCAGTGCTGGGGCCTGCCGTTCGCGGCCACCGCCGTGGGAGCGCAGATGGTGCTTCCGGGGCGCTTCACGCTCGATGACATGGACATGCTCACCGCGGCCATCCTGGAGCAGGAGGTCACTCTCGCCCCGGCGGCGCCGGCGATCCTCATGCCCATGCTGCGCAGCCTCAAGCGCATGGACACGCCCCCGCGCCTGGATGGCCTGCGCTTCCTGTGCGGTGCCAGCGAGCCCCCGGTGTCCATGATGCGGGCCTTCCACGAGCTCACCGGAGCGGAGGTCGTCCACGCCTACGGCGCCACGGAGACCTCGCCCGTCGTGACGATGAACCGCATGAAGCCGTCCGTGGCCGCGAGGGTCTCCGAGGAGGAGGCCTGGGAAATGCGCAAGTACCAGGGCCTCGTGGTCGCCGGCGTGGACGTGAAGATCGTGGACCCGACCGGCGAGGAGGTCCCGAACGACGGCAGCACCGCCGGCGAGGTGCGCCTGCGCGGACCGTGGATCGTCGCCTCCTACGCCGACAATCCCGAGGCCACGGAGGCCGGTTTCGACGAGGAGGGCTACTGGCGCAGCGGCGACGTCGGCTACCTCAACGAGCACGGCTACCTGAAGATCACCGATCGGCTCAAGGACGTCATCAAGTCCGGCGGCGAGTGGATCTCCTCGATCGACATGGAGAACCGCCTGATGGCCCTCGACGGGGTCGTGGAGGCCACGGTGATCGGCGTCCCGCACCCCAAGTGGGAGGAGCGGCCGCTGGCTCTGGTGGTGCGCTCGGAGGGCTCGGACGTCACGGAGGCCTCGGTGCGCGAGCACCTCTGCGGCGCCTTCGCCGAGTGGCAGCTGCCGGATGAGATCCGCTTCATCGACGAGATCGCGCGAACCTCCGTCGGCAAGATCAACAAGAAGAAGCTGCGCGACGAGTACTCCGACGCCTTTCAGCCCGAGTCCTGACGGACCGCGCAGCCCGAACCCCCGATCCTTCTGAAAGGCCCCCTTCATGACGGCACCTGCCGAAGCCCTCATCTTCGATGCCATCCGCACCCCGCGCGGGCTGGGCAAGCCCCGCGGCAGCCTGCACGAGGTCAAGCCCGTCGACCTGCTCGGCGGTCTGCTCGATTCCCTGCGCGAGCGCCACCCGGACATGGACCCGGCGGGCATCGAGGACATCGTCCTGGGCTGCGTGACCCCGGTGGGGGACCAGGGCGCCGACATCGCCCGCACCGCAGCCATCAAGGCCGGCATGCCCGAGAACGTGGCCGGCGTGCAGCTCAATCGCTTCTGCGGCTCCGGCCTGGAGGCCGTGAACCAGGTCGCCGCGCGAGTGCGCTCGGGCTGGGAGTCCCTGCTGATCGGCGGCGGCGTGGAGTCCATGTCCCGTGTGCCCATGGCCTCCGACGGCGGCGCGTGGGCCATGGACCCGGCGACCGCGATCGCCACGAATTTCATCCCGCAGGGAGTCTCCGCCGACCTGATCGCCACTCGCGAGGGCTTCACCCGCCGCGAGCTCGACGAGTTCGCCGTCCAGAGCCACCAGCGCGCTGCACGAGCCTGGGAGGAGGGCCGCTTCGCGCAGTCGGTGATCTCGGTGAAGGACCAGAACGGGCTGCCCGTCCTGGATCGCGACGAGACCATCCGCCCGGAAGCCACCGTCGAGTCCCTGTCGCAGCTGAATCCGGCCTTCGCGAAGGTGGGGGAGGCCGGCGGCTTCGACTTCATCGCGGCCAACCGCTATCCCGAGATCGAACGGGTCGAGCACCTGCATCATGCCGGCAGCTCGTCGGGGATCGTCGACGGCGCCTCCCTGGTGCTCGTGGGCAGTCAGGAGGCCGGGCAGCGTCACGGTCTGCGGCCGCGGGCGCGGATCGTCTCCACGGCGGTCGTGGGCTCGGAGCCCACGATCATGCTCACCGGCCCCACACCGGCCTGCCGCAAGGCCCTGGACGTGGCCGGGCTCAGCGCCTCGGACATCGACCTGGTCGAGATCAACGAGGCCTTCGCCGCGATCCCGCTGAAGCTGCTGCGGGACATGGGCTGGTCGCAGGAGCAGGCCAACGTCAACGGCGGCGCGATCGCCATGGGCCACCCGCTGGGCGCCACCGGCGCCATGATCCTGGGCACGCTCGTGGACGAGCTCGAGCGCCGCGACCAGGAGTTCGGCATCGCGACCCTGTGCATCGGCGGCGGCATGGGCATCGCCACCGTCGTCCAGCGGATCTGAACGCACTGTCCGCACTCCTCCCGCAGCACCTGGCCCCGGCCCGCACGAGCCTTTTCGAAGGGAACCCCACCGATGACGCAGCACGACAGCGATGCGACGACCCCCGAGCAGTCCATGATCTCCTGGCAGCGCGACGGCGACCTGGTCGTCCTGACCATGGACGACCCCGGTGCCCCCGTGAACACCATGAACAGCACCTACCAGGACGGCCTGGAGCAGGCGCTCGAGCGGCTGGAGGCCGAGCGCGAGTCGATCGACGGGGTGGTGCTGACCAGCGCCAAGAAGGACTTCTTCGCCGGGGGAGACCTCAAGGCCCTGAAGGCGGCTGGTGCGGGCGATGAAGAGGAGATCTTCGCCCTGACTCAGGCCATCAAGGGCCAGCTGCGCCGCCTGGAGACCCTGGGCATCCCGGTCGTGGCCGCGCTCAACGGCTCGGCCCTGGGCGGGGGACTGGAGATCGCCCTGGCCTGCCACCGGCGCCTCTGCGCGGACGGCCCCCGCGTCAAGCTCGGCCTGCCTGAGGTGAGCCTGGGCCTGCTGCCCGGTGCCGGAGGGATCAGCCGCCTGACCCGCATGCTCGGGATCCAGCCCGCTCTGATGGACTGGATCCTGCCCGGTGCGCAGAAGACTCCCGCCCAGGCGCTGGAGGCCGGAGTCATCGACGAGGTGGTCGAGGCGCAGGAGGACCTGCTCCCTGCGGCCAAGGCCTGGCTGCGCGAGCACGCCCAGGACGAGGGCGCCGCCGTCAAGGCATGGGACGTCAAGGGCTTCCGCCTCCCCGGCGGCGGTCCTGCGCAGCCGTCGTTCGCCCAGAACCTGCCCGGCTTCCCCGCCAACCTGCGCAAGCAGCTCAAGGGCGCGGACCTGCCGGCTCCACTGGCAGCACTGAGCACCGCGATCGAGGGCGCGCAGGTGGACTTCGACACCGCATGCCGCATCGAGTCCCGGTACTTCACGCAACTGGTCACCGGGCGGACCTCCACGGCCATGATCCAGGCCTTCCACTTCGACCTGCAGGCAGCCAGGGCCGGTCGATTCCTGGGCGAGCGCACCTCCGAGCCGCAGAAGGTCACCTCGGTGGCCGTGCTGGGCGCCGGCATGATGGGCGCGGGCATCGCCTACGAGTGCGCTCGCGCCGGCATGACGGTGCATCTGAAGGACGTCTCGGTCGAGAAGGCCGAGAAGGGCCGTCAGCACAGCGAGTCCCTGCTGGCCAAGGCCGTGCAGCGCGGCCGGATGACGCAGGAGGAGGCCGACGAGGTCCTGGGCCGCATCCTGCCCACCGATCAGGCCTCGGACCTGGCGGAGGTGGAGGCCGTGATCGAAGCGGTCTTCGAGGATCCGGAGCTGAAGGCATCCGTGTTCGCCGAGGTCGAGGCCGTCGTCGGGCCGGACACGCTGATGTGCTCGAACACCTCGACCCTGCCGATCACCTCCCTGCAGACCCGTCGTGAGCGGCCTGCCGACTTCATCGGGCTGCACTTCTTCTCCCCGGTCGAGAAGATGAAGCTGGTCGAGATCATCAGTGGCGAGCAGACCTCCCAGCGCACCCTCGAGCGGGCCTACGACCTCTCGCAGCAGATCCGCAAGATCGCTATCAGCGTGGGCGACGGCCGGGGCTTCTACACCTCGCGCGTGTTCGGCACCCTGCTGCTCGAAGCCGTGGCCATGCTCGACGAGGGCGCGGATCCGCAGGTCATCGAGCGCCGAGCCTCGCAGGCCGGGTTCCCGGGCACGCCGCTGGCGATGTTCGACGAGATCTCCATGAACCTCATGCGCCACATCCGCGACACCGAGATCCAGGCCGCCCATGCCGAGGGCCGCGAGCGCCCGGTGGCTCCCGGCGAGGCGCTCGTGGACCGCATGGTCGAGGAGTTCGAGCGGCCCGGACGCGCTGCCGGGGCGGGCTTCTACGACTACCCGGACGACGGCGGCAAGCACCTGTGGCCGGGGCTGAGGGAGCACTTCGCATGCGGCACCGAGCTGCCGGCCGAGGACATGAAGGACCGGCTGCTGTTCCGCATGGCCCTGGAGACCGGCGCCTGCTTCGAGGAGGGCGTGCTCACCGACACTGCCTCGGCGAATATCGGCGGCATCTTCGGCATCGGCTTCCCTCCGGCCACCGGCGGCCCGGCCACGTTCATGACCAACTACGAGGGCGGCCTGGCCGGCTTCATCGCCCGGGCGGAGGAGCTGGCAGCGGCCTACGGCCCGCGCTTCGCGCCCTCTGGCTGGCTGCGGGCCCGAGCGGACGAGGGGACCCTGGCATGACCGAGCGCCCCGAGCCCGGCCCCGCCGAGCCCGCCGAGCCCGGAGGGGCGGTGCCGTCCGGGGCGCTCGAGGGCCTCGTGGTGGTGTCGATCGCCCAGAACCTCCCGGGCCCGGTGGCCGCGGCGCGCCTGCAGGGCCTGGGCGCGCGGGTCGTGACGATCCTGCCGCCGTCCGGAGATCCTCTGCGCCACCAGCTGCCCGAGCTGTTCGAGCACCTCCACCGGGGCCAGGAGGTCCTGAGCCTGGACCTCAAGTCGGACGAGGGCCGAGACCGCCTCGAGGGCCTGCTGGAGGTCGCGGACCTGCTGCTGAGCTCCTCGAGGGCCGGGGCGCTGCGACGGCTGGGCCTGGACTTCCCCTCCGTGCACCAGCGGCATCCGGGGCTGTGCCAGGTCGACCTGGTGGGCTTCCCCGGCGACCACGCCGATCGTCCCGGGCACGATCTGAGCTTCCAGGCCGGGGCGGGGCTGCTCGACCCGGACCGTCTGCCCCGCACGCTGAGCGCGGACATGCACGGCGCCGAACACGCTGTGAGCGCAGCCCTGACCCTGCTGCTGTCCCGCGAGCGCCATGGAACCCGCGGGCCCGACGGCCGCTGGGCCAGCGGTGGCGGCCATGAGCAGACGGCGCTGAGCGAGGCCGCCCTGGATCTGGCCATGCCGGTGCGCTGGGGGATGACCGGCCCGGAGTCGCCGCTCGGGGGAGCGAGCCCGTACTACCGCATCTACCCGGCCGCCCAGGGCCACGTGGCGCTGGCGGCCCTGGAGCCGCACTTCGTGCAGGCGCTGGTCGGCCTGGGCCTCGACCCGCAGGGCGACGTCCCGGAGCAGCTCACCCGGATCCTGGCCGAGCGCACCGCACAGGAGTGGGAGGACTGGGCGGCCCGAGCCGGGGCCCCGCTCACCGCTCTGGCTGAACCCGTGCGTCCGGGCCCGAGCCCGGACCGCCCCGAATCCGCAGCCCCCTGACCCAGACCCCGGGCCCGCAGCAGCGACGTCCCGGTCGCATCGCAGAAGGAGAGCCATCATGAGCGCAGAGCACATCGACATCGCGGATCTGCCGGAGGCGGACCTGCTGGATCACCGCAGCGCTCTGCCGCAGGACCAGCAGCGCAAGCTGAGCGAGCTGCGGGAGTTCCTGGACGCCGAGATCCGCCCGCATACGGCCGAGCACTGGTCCCGCGACGAGTTCGCCCCCGAGCTGGCCGCCAAATGCGGCGAGTTCGGACTGGGCGATCTGCGCTCGCCGGACACCGACTCGGTCTTCCGCGGCTTCGTGGCAGCCGAGCTGGCGCGGGCGGACATCTCCATCAGCGTCTACCTGGCGCTGCACAGCGACCTCGTGATGGCCACCCTCGACGAGCTGGGCTCCGAGGAGCAGAAGCAGCAGTGGCTGCCGCCCATGCGCCGCATGGAGTTCACCGGCTGCTTCGCCCTGACCGAGCCCGACCACGGCTCGGACGTGGCAGGCGGGCTGGCCACCACGGCGCGCCGCGACGGCGATCACTGGGTGCTCAATGGCACCAAGCGCTGGATCGGCAACGGGACGATCGCCCGCATCGCGATCGTGTGGGCCCGCGACGAGGCCGACGGCCAGGTCAAGGGCTTCATCGTGGAGACGGACACCCCCGGGTTCACGGCCACCAAGATCGAGCACAAGATCGCGGTGAAGATCGTGCAGAACGCGGACCTCACCTTCGAGGACGTCCGCATCCCGGTCTCGAACCACCTGCCGGGCACCAGCTCCTTCCGCGACACCAACGTAATCCTGGAGCAGTCCCGGGCGGGACTGGCCTGGCAGTCCGTGGGCGCGCAGATGGCGATCTTCGACGTCGCCCGCCGGTACGCCCTGGAGCGCCGGCAGTTCGGCCGCCCTCTGGCCGGCTTCCAGCTCACGCAGGACCACCTGGTGCGCATCGCCGCCAACACGACCGCCTCGGTCGGGATCGCCCACCGGATGAGCCAGCTGCGCGCCCAGGGCACGGCCACCATGGGCCAGGCCGCCATGGCCAAGCTGAAGACCTCACAGATGGCGCGCGAGTCCGCTGCGCTGGGCCGCCAGCTCATGGGCGGCAACGGCATCCTGGTCGATCGGGAGATGGGGAAGATCTTCAGCGATGTGGAGGCGATCTTCACCTACGAGGGCACCGCAGAGGTCAACACCCTGATCGTCGGACGGGCGCTGACCGGGATCTCCGCGTTCGTCTGAGTCGGCCCGCTGGATGTGGGCGTCCTTCCGTCCGATGGTGACCTGCTGATAGATCCGCACGCGATCGCCGATCGTGACCTCCGGATAGATCACGGTCCCGAAGCCGTAGTGCACCAGCTGCAGCCCGTTCCCGATGCGCACCTCGGCGGGCACGGAGAGGTTCAGCGGCACAGCGGCCAGCCGTGCCAGGCGCCAGTTCCTGCGTGCGACGAGCCTCTCGGCGATGCCCACGGAGTCCCTCTCGATCGATGCGCTGCTGCGATGACATGACGAGTCTTGTCCCACGGCCTGCGAGCGGGGAAGAGGGACAGATGTGGACAGACGACGACGGACCCGCTCGAAAAGCGGGCCCGTCGCGGCGGCTGCTCCGGGGCGGGGCTTCAGCCCTCGAGGTCGACGACCTCGAACTCCAGCAGCTCGGCCTGCGAGCTCACCGGCCGCCGGCCGGTGGACTCGTGGGACGGCTGGCGCTGGGAGCGCCAGGCCTCAAACGAGGCCTCATCTCGCCACCGCGTCACCACGAAGTAGCGGGACTGCTCCCCGGCGGGGCGCAGCAGCTCGAATCCCTCGAACCCGTCCGCGCCGTCGACCGCGTGCTTCCGCGCGGCGAAGCGCTGCTCGAGCTCTGGCCCGGCACCCTCCGGGACGGAGAGGACATTGATCTTCACGACGGACATCTCACACCACTTCCCGTGCGGCTCAGCCGCCGTAGACGGTTCCGGACTCCCCGTAGGCCGGCCCGCCCTTCTCGGCGCCGGCGCCGAGTGCCAGCAGCGACATGAACTCGTAGACCACGTGCGCGGCGGCCAGGCCGGTGAGCTCGGCGTGGTCGTAGGGAGGGGAGACCTCCACGACGTCTGCGCCCACCAGATTCGTCCCGCGCAGCCCGCGCAGGATCTCCAGCAGCTCGCGCGAGGTCATGCCGCCCGGCTCGGGGGTGCCGGTGCCCGGGGCGTGGGCCGGGTCCAGGACGTCGATGTCCAGGGAGATGTACAGCGGGCGATCGCCCACGCGCTTGCGCAGCAGCTCGACCACGGCATCGGGGCCCATGCGCATGACGTCGTTGCTGGTCACGATCCCGAAGCCGAAGCGGGCGTCGTCGTCGAGGTCCTGCGTGCCGTAGAGCGGGCCGCGGGTGCCCACGTGGCACAGCGCGTCGGTGTCCAGCAGGCCTTCCTCGAAGGCCCGGCGGAACGGCGTGCCGTGCGTGTACTCGGCGCCGAAGTACGTGTCCCAGGTGTCCAGGTGCGCATCGAAGTGCAGCAGGGCGATGGGCCCGTGCTTGGCGGCATGGGCCCGCAGCAGCGGCAGGGCCAGGGTGTGGTCGCCGCCGATCGTGATGATCGAGGTGTCATCGGCCAGGAAGGAGGCCGCCGCCTCCTGGGCGGCGCGCAGCCCGTCCTCGATGTCGAAGGCGTTGATCGCGACGTCGCCGGCATCGGCCACCTGCTTGGCGGCGAAGGGCGAGACCGACTGCGCCGGGTTGAACGGGCGCAGCAGACGCGAGGACTCGCGCACGTGCGTGGCCCCGAAGCGTGCGCCCGGCCGGTATGACACGCCCGTGTCGAAGGGCATGCCGACCACGGCCACATCGGCGTGGTCGACGTCCTCGATCCGGGGCAGGCGCGCGAAGGTGCCCAGCCCGGCGTAGCGCGGGGTGAGGGCGGCGTTGACCGGGCCGATGCGGCCGTTGTCATTGACGCGAGGATGATCCATGACGGTCCTTCCTGATGGTGGGGGAGGTGGGGTTCAGTCCAGGGCGATGGGGCCGTACTCGTCGAGCAGCTCGCCCGGCCCCGGGTTCTCGGCGGCGCTGGAGCCGCCCAGGTGGCGCACGACGCCCCAGGTCGCGTTCAGGGCGGTCTGCACGGCGCCCTCGGCCCAGCCCGCGGTCCACGAGATGTCGTCGCCGGCCAGGAAGATGCCGCGCTGGTGCTCGGGCAGATCGTCCTGCTGGAAGTGGGTGAACAGGCGCTGCTGGTAGCGGTAGTGTCCCGGCAGGTTGGCCTTGAAGGCGCCCATGAAGTTGGGGTCGGACTCCCACGAGACCGTGATCGGCTGGCCCACGATGTGGCTGGCGATGTCGACGTCCGGGTAGATCTGCTTGAGCGAGTGCAGCATCAGCTCCACCCGCTGGTCGGCATCCAGCGACAGCCACTTCATGGCGTCGTCGTTCCAGGTGTAGGACAGCAGGATCACGGCGGGCTTGTCGTCGCCGTCATCGAGCAGGTAGGTCGCGCGGTTGAGACGGTCCGTCAGCGTCATGGACAGCGTGTCGCGGCCCGTCTCGGGATCGACGTCCTTCCAGAAGGGGCGGTCCACCATGACGAAGGTCTTGGAGGACTGCATGTAGTGCGAGCGCTCCAGGGCCGTCCACATGGGGGCGGGGAACAGCGACTCCTGGGTGTCGATCCGAGTGGAGAGCAGCCAGGACTGGCAGGCGGTCACGACGGCGCTGTAGCGGCGCGTGCGCCCCCAGCGCTCGGTGATCTCGAGCTCTCCGGTGGTCTTGTCGCGGCGGATGGCGCTCACGGCGCCGGCGGGGGCCCCGCCGTGCAGCGACTGCAGGCTGGTGCCGGCAGGCCAGTGCTCGAGCTGGTCGGGCACGTGGCGCCACAGGCGCTCGGGGAGCTGCTGGGCCCCGCCGAGGATGCGGCGGTGGCCGTCATCGGCGTCGGTGTAGACCACGCGGAGGATCTCGAGGATCGAGTTCGGGAAGTCGGTGTCCCAGCCGCCGGTGCCGAAGCCGACCTGCCCGAAGGCCTCGCGGTGGGCGAAGCCGGCCTCGCGGAAGGCCTGGGACTCGGCGATGAAGCCGTAGAAGGTCTGCTCGTCCATGCGCGGCAGCAGGCGGTTCCAGATCTCCTTGATCCGGGCGGTGTCGCGGTCGCGGATGGCGTCCTTCATCTGCTCGGCCTCGGCGTCGTCGTCGATCGCCGACTGCCAGGCGCGGGCCACCTCGTTGAAGAACTCGGGCAGCTCATCGGGCGTGCGGGCGTAGTGCGACTTGCCGCCCAGCTCGATCACCGTGGAGGGGGTGACGTCCGAGAGCGGGTTCGGGAAGGCCTCGGTCTCCAGGCCCACCAGGTCGATGTAGTGGTACAGCGCGCGCCCGGAGACCGGGAAGCGCATGCCGCCCAGATCGGCGACGACCTCGGGGGCGGCGTCGAAGCTCGCGGTCTTGAGGCGGCCGCCGATCTCGCCGGCCTCGTAGACCACCGGGCGCAGCCCGAGCTTCATCAGCTCGTAGGCGGTGATCAGCCCGGAGAGCCCGGCGCCGATCACGGCGACCTCGGTGCCGTGCATGGACTCGGGCACCTGGCCCAGTCCGGCGGGGTGCTGCAGGTAGTGGTCGTAGCTGAAGGGGAAGTCGGGGTTCAGCATGGTCAGCGGACGGTTCTGGCCGTCCTCCATGGGCTGCTCGGTCGCAGTGGTCATCGTGATTCGCCTTCCTGGTCGCGGCGCCTGGGGGCGCCGATGGGGGAGGGGCCGTCTGCGGCCGCGTAGTCGATGGGGCCGGTAGCGGGGTAGGGCTCAGCCATGAGGACGCCGTACTCTTCGGCGGAGAGCTTCCCGATCAGGGAGTGACGACGGCTGTAGGCCAGGTAGATGATCAGGCCCGCGATCATCCAGAGCAGGAACACCAGCCAGGTCACGCCGCCGAGCTGGGTCATCAGCGCCGCGCAGATCAGCGCGCCGAGGATCGGGGTGAGCGGGAACAGCGGCAGGCGGAAGCTGTCGCGGCTCATGGGCTCGCGGCGGCGCAGCAGGATCACCGCGATGTTCACCAGCATGAAGGCGAACAGCGTGCCGATGCTCGTGGCGTTGGCGAGTTCACCCAGGGGGATCAGACCGGCCGTCACGGTGATGACGGCGCCCACGATCACCGTGTTGGCCACCGGGGTGGCGGTGCGCGGGGAGACCTTCTGGAAGATCTGCGGGACCATGCCGTCGCGGGACATGGACATCAGGATGCGGGTCTGGCCGTAGAGCACGGTCAGCACGACCGAGACGATCGCCACCACGGAGGACACGGCGAAGATCAGGCCGGGGATCCGCGATCCGGTGATCTCGTCGAGGATGTGCACCAGCGGCGCCTCGGAGCCCTCGAACCAGCCCCACGGGCGGGCGCCGATCGCGGTGACCGCGACCAGGACGTAGAGGGCCGTGATGACGACCATGGAGATCACGATGGAGCGGGGGAGGTCCCTCTTGGGGTTCTTGGCCTCCTCACCTGCGGTCGAGGCGGCGTCGAAGCCGATGTAGGAGAAGAACACGACGGCGGCCGCACCGGTCACGCCGCTGACGCCCATGGGCAGCAGGGGCTCGAAATTCCCGGAGTCGAAGGCCGTGAAGGCCACGATGATGAAGAAGATCAGGATCGCGATCTTGATGAACACCATCACGACGTTGGTCAGCGAGGACTCGCGGGCACCGCGCACCAGCAGGACAGTGGCGAAGATGACGACCAGGACCGCGGGCAGGTTGATGACCCCGCCCTCGGACGGCGCCGCCGTGAGGAACTCCGGAAGGCTCAGGCCGAAGACCGAGAGGGTCTCGTTGACGTACTGGCTCGCGCCCACGGCCACGGCGGCCACGGAGACGCCGTACTCGAGCACCAGGCACCAGCCGCAGACCCAGGCCATGCCCTCGCCCATGGTGGCGAAGGAGTAGGAGTAGCTCGACCCGGAGACGGGGACGCGCCCGGCGAGCTCGGCGTAGGACAGGGCCGAGAGCAGGGCTGCGAAGCCCGCGATCACGAACGAGATCCACACGGCCGGGCCCGCCATGGGCACGGATTCGCCGAGGATCACGAGGATGCCGGTGCCGAGGGTCGCGCCGATGCTGATCATGGTCAGCTGGACCACGCCGAAGCTGCGGCTGAGCTCGTTGCCCTCCTCATCGGCGCCGCTCTCGCGGCGGAACATGGGCAGGGGCTTGCGCCTGGACAGCTGGGCTCCGAGCGACAGTCGCTCGACGGGTGCATCGGCCATGGGGGTTCCCTTCTCCGGCGGATCGGATGCCACTCTAGGGACGTGATCCGCATCTCATCGTGGGATGATATGCCCTGAGATTCGTCAACGTGGTGCAAAGCGCACAATATCCGCTGCGGCCGAGGGTGCGGCCCCCGGGGCATGCCCCGGCGCGGCGGCGGCACCGGCGCAGATCAGGGGCACGTCCCTGCCGCACCCGAACCAGGAGGAGAGCATGGACCCATCGCTCGAGACACCGCTCGTGACCGTGACGCTGGACCGGCTGCTGCACGCGCTGCCGGAGACCGTGCGCGTGCTGCACCCGGGCCGCGGCGACAGCGCCGTGCGCTGGGTCGGTCCGAGCGAGCTCGATGATCCGGTGCCGTTCCTGGTGCCCGGGGAGGTCGTGCTCACCTCGGGCATGCCGTTCCGCGCCTCGGACGGGCACGCCGAGGCGCAGCGCTACGTGGCTTCGCTGGTCAAGGCCGAGGCCCGCGCGCTCGGCGTGGGGCTTGCCCCGCATCACGACCGCACCCCGGAGGCCGTGATCGAGGCCTGCCGGCTGCACGGGCTGGGACTGTTCGAGATCCCGCCCGAGGTCTCGTTCGCGTCGATCGGGCTGGTTTTCGCCCGCCTCATGGAGACCGCCCGTGCCCGGGTGCTGCGCGATCTGCACGACGGCACTCGGCGCCTGCTCGCAGCCGCCATGGGCTCGAGCCCCGAGCAGGAGGTGCTGACGGTGCTCACACGCGGTCCGGTGGAGTGGGCCGTGGTGCTGGGCGCCGACGGCCAGGTGCGCGCCGGGAGTGCTCCGGCCTCGACCGAGCAGCTCGAGGGGCTGGTCGAGCGGGTGCAGGGAGGCTCGGGAGCGCGTCTGGAGATCGCTCGATTCGACCAGCTCGAGGCCCCCGTGGTGGAGGCGCATCCGCTGCGCCCCAGCGGCGACGACGCCGTGGCCGTGCTGGTGGCAGGCTCCCGTCGTCCGCTGGAGCCCTCGGCGGCGGGAACGGTGCGCGCGGCGGTGACCGTGCTCGAGGTCCTGCAGCGCCGTCGCGCCAGCAGGAGGGAGGCAGCCGGCGAGCTGGCCGCCCGGCTGCTGCTGCGCGGCAGGATCGCCTCGGAGACCACGGAGGCGCTCATCAGCCGCAGCGCAGGTGCCGCGCATCGCACGAGGCTTCGGATCGTCATGGGCGTGCCCCGTGTGGCCGAGGGGGTCTCGGTCGACGAGCGGTTCTGGGGGCACCTGCTGGACACGGAGCTGGTGCTGCCCGAGGACGGGGGATTCACGGCGATCACGCGCAGGGATCCGAGCGCGCGGGCGGTCGCCGAGGCCCGACGTCGCGGGTGGCTGCTGGCCATCGGCGATCCGGTCGAGGCCGATGGCCTGCGGACGGCGGCTTCGGAGCTTCTCGCTGTGCGGGATCAGCTGCGCCGCAGCGATCGCAGCCTGCGTCAGGGCGAGCAGCCCCTGAGCGTGGCCTCGCTGCTCGGCCCGCAGGCGGGGGCGGCCCTGGCTCGCGGACTGCTCGGACACCTGCTCGAGCCCACCGAGGAGGCGGCCGAGCAGCGACGCGTGCTCACGGCGTGGCTGGCATGCAGTGGCTCTTGGGAGGCGGCGGCTCGTGAGCTGGATCTGCACCGCAACACGGTGCGCCGTCAGATCGAGGCGCTGCAGCAGGAGCTGGGGCTTGATCTGGGGGACATGGGCGTGCGTGCGGACCTGTGGGTCGCGCTGCGCTTCGCCCGGGACGCTCACTCGGACGCCGACGGGGGCTGGGCGGCGCCCC
>NZ_JALXVH010000024.1 GCF_025149945.1 Kocuria sp. p3-SID1428
GCGGCCCGACCCGGGGCCGCGGCCGACTTCACCGGCTGCGTGCTCGGCTCCAGCGGCGGCTTCGGCGACCGCAGCTTCAACCAGGACATCCACGAATCCAGCCAGGTGCTCGAGGCCTCCCTGGGCATCGACGTGCGCACCGAGGAGTCGGACTCGCCGCGCGAGGCCGAGCAGCTGCTCCAGGAGATGGCCGACCCGGCCAACGGCTGCGACCTGGTGGTCGCCATGGGCTCCACTCTCGTGGAGCAGGTCGATGCCGCCGCCGAGCAGCACCCCGATCAGGACTTCGCGATCATCGACGACGACTCCATCGACCGGCCCAACGTGCGCACCCTCGTCTTCGACGCCTCCCAGCCCGGCTTCCTGGCCGGATACGCGGCGGCATCGGTCACCGAGTCCGGGCGCGTGGGCGCCTTCGGCGGCGAGGACATCCCGGAGGTCCACGACTTCCTCGACGGCTACGCTGCGGGGATCGCGCACTGGAACCAGGTCCACGACGACGACGTGCAGCTGATCGGCTGGGATCCGCGCAAGCGGACCGGGGACTTCGTGGGGGACTTCGCCCGCACAGAGGCCGCTGCCGCCCTGACGCGCCGACAGCTCGACGACGGCGCCGATGTCATCATGCCGGTGGCTGGGCGCGCCGGGCTGGGCGCGACCGAGACGATCGCCCAGGACGACGATGCCCTGTTCGTGTGGGTCGACATGGACGGCTGGGACGTGCTGCCCGACGAGCAGCGCACTCGGCAGCTGACCTCGGTGCTCAAGGAGGTGGGCTACGCCGTCGCCGACGTGATGACGCAGTACGCGAGCCCCGGGGTCGAGGCCGAGGACTACTCCGGCACCCTGGCCAACCGCGGCGTGGCCCTGGGGGACTTCCACGATCAGGCCGATCGCGTGGACGAGCAGACCGCCCAGGAGCTGCGGCAGCTGCGCCAGCGGATCATCGAGGATCGGCAGCCGACCCGACCCGGCGCGGGAACGTAGACTGCAGGCGATCGCCCTCCCCACAGCACCCGGAAGCAGCCATGTCCCTCCGCCGTCCCGTGCCAGCCGCCTGCGCGGTCGGTCTGAGCGCGCTCGCGCTCAGCGCCTGCGGCGAGCTGTCGGAGGACTCCGGGCTCGGCGCGGCGGAGGAGGCCACCGTCTGCATGGTGGCCGATGGAGAGGGCTTCAAGGACCGCACCTTCCATCAGAGCGCGCACGAGGGGCTCGAGCGTGCGGCCCGTGACACGGGGGTCTCGACCCGTGAGTCCGTGGTGGGCTCGGATGCCGAGTCCGACCCTGCGCTGCGCTCCATGGTCCAGAGCGGCTGCGACCTCACGATCGCGAACGGGCAGCCGCTGTCGCAGGTCGCCCTGGAGGTCGCCGCCGAGAACCCGCAGGCCGCCTTCGCGACCGTGGACGATTCCGCAGGCGAGGGCCTCGACAATGTCAAGCCGCTGAGCTTCGACTCCGGCACCGCCGCGTTCCTGGCCGGCTACCTGGCCGCAGGCACCACCGAGACCGGCACGGTCGCGGCCTTCGGGGGCGAGGACATCCCCCGGGTGAGGCTCGTGCTCGACGGCTTCGCGGAGGGCGTCGAGCACTGGAACGAGCAGAAGGACGACGACGTCGAGCTGCTCGGCTGGGACCGGCAGGAGCAGGAGGGCACCATGCTCGGCTCGTTCAAGGACGTCGAGGGCGCCCGGGAGGTCACCGAGGGCTTCCTGGACGACGGCGCGGACATCGTCCTGCCGGCCGCCGGAGGCGCCTCCGAGGGCACCGCGCAGGCCGTGGCCGCCACGGGTGAGGGCACGGACCAGGCGCTGTTCATCTGGATCGACACCGACGGCTACGACGTTCTGCCGGAGGCCCAGCGATCGCACCAGCTGACCTCGGTGCTCAAGGACCTCACGGGGCCCGTGGAGTCGCTGGTGCGCGACCTGGAGGACGGTGAACTCGATCTGGACCCCTACGTGGGGACCCTCGAGAACGGGGGAGTGGGCATCGCCGATCACCACGACCAGCAGGAGCGCGTGGGCCCGGAGCTGGCCGCCGAGGTCGCCGGGCTGCGCCAGCAGATCATCGACGGCGAGCTGGAGATCGAATCCCAGGAGGACGCCGGCTGAGGCGTCACGGCCGGGCCCGCACAGCACGGGGCGCGGCCGTCGAGACGAGGAGGAGCAGGAGATGACCGAGAGCATCGAAGGCGCACGGCTGGAGGAGCTGATCGCCGAGCAGCCCTGGGCGGGGCTGATCGAGGAGGCCCGCCGGGCCATGGAGCACGCCTACGTGCCGTACTCGCGCTTCCGGGTGGGAGCGGCCGCGCTCGTGGACGATGGCCGCACGGTCTCCGGATGCAACGTCGAGAACGGCAGCTACGGGCTCACGCTGTGCGCCGAGTGCGGCCTGGTCAGCGCCCTGCACGCCAGCGGCGGCGGGCGGCTGACGCACTTCGTGTGCGTCGACGGTCAGGGCTCCGTGCTCATGCCGTGCGGGCGCTGCCGCCAGCTGCTGCACGAGCACGGCGGTGAGCAGCTGCAGCTGCTCACCGTGAGCGGGCTGCGCACCATGGACCAGGTCCTCCCGGACGCCTTCGTCCTGTGAGCGCGCAGAAGCAGTCCCCAGCCCGCGAGCCGTTCGCTGCCGTGGACGTCATCCGGGCCAAGCGGGACGGGGGCCGGCTGGATGAGCCGCGGATCCGCTGGGCCGTGGACGCCTACGTCCGCGGGGTGCTGAGCGAGGAGCAGATGGCCGCACTGGCCATGACGATCTGGTTCCGGGGCCTGGACCGGGAGGAGACCTCGGCCTGGACCGCGGCCATGATCGACTCCGGGACCCGCCTCGACTTCATCGGGCTGTCACGCCGCGGGCGGTCGATCCCGAGCGTGGACAAGCATTCGACCGGCGGCGTGGGGGACAAGACCACGCTGCCGCTGGCCCCGCTCGTGGCCGCCCACGGGGTGGCCGTGCCGCAGCTGTCGGGGCGCGGACTCGGGCACACCGGCGGGACGCTGGACAAGCTCGAGGCCATCCCCGGGTGGAGGGCCGAGCTCACCCACGAGCAGATGCTGAGGCAGCTGCAGGACGTCGGCGCGGTCGTGTGCGCGGCAGGCGGTGATCTGGCCCCGGCCGATCGGCGCCTCTACGCCCTACGCGATGTGACGGCCACGGTCGACTCCATCCCGCTGATCGCCTCGTCAATCATGTCCAAGAAGATCGCCGAAGGCGCCGGCGGCCTCGTGCTGGACGTCAAGGTCGGCTCCGGTGCGTTCATGAAGGACCGCAGTTCCGCGGAGCAGCTGGCCCGGGCCATGGTCGGGCTCGGCCGCGACGCCGGTCTGCCGACCTCGGCGGTGCTCACCGACATGTCCGCTCCGCTGGGTCGGGCCGTGGGCAACGCCTGCGAGGTGCAGGAGTCCCTCGAGGTGCTGGCCGGGGGCGGACCGAGGGATCTGGTCGAGCTGGTGCTCGAGCTGGCCCGGCGGATGCTCGCCCTGGCCGGGGTCGACGCCGACCCCGCCGAGGCTCTGGTCGACGGCCGAGCCATGGACAGCTGGCGCCGCATGATCGCCGCGCAGGGCGGTGACCCCGATGCCGAGCTGCCCCGAGCCCGGCACGAGCAGGAGGTCGTGGCCCCGCAGGCCGGGACGGTGCAGGGCATCGAGGCGCTCGGGATCGGCACGGCCAGCTGGAGCTTGGGCGCCGGTCGGCAGCGCAGCCAGGACCCGGTGCAGGCCGGGGCCGGAGTCCTCCTGCATGTGCAGCGCGGCGAGCAGGTCCGAGCCGGGCAGCGGCTGGCCACGCTCATGACGGACACCCCGGAGGCCTTCGACCGGGCCGAGCAGCTCGTTCGGGAGGCGATCGCCGTGGGCCCTGCCCAGCCGCAGGCCTCGGGCCGGTCCGATGTGGTCCTCGGCGTCGTGGAATTCGGGGACTTGTGAGAGGCGACTTGTAGTCTGGTGGCAGACAGTGCCGGCGGTGCGCCGATCCGGCGGAACGAGACCGACGACCTGGAGGACATGATGGGACTTTTCAGCAGGAAGCGGACCCCCGAGACCGAGCCGCGCACAGCGGACGCGGATGTCCAGCAGACGCAGCCCGGCGGCGCTGAGGCGTCCGGTGCGGCGCAGCAGCTGCCGGAGTCCGGCCCGCTGCGCAGCCTGGTCAACGGCCTGCTCGTCGACGGCGCCGAGCGCGCCAAGCTGACCCTGGTCCAGCGCGGCTCGACCATGAGCTACCAGTCCGAGCGCGCCGCGGCCGGGGGCTCCCCGGAGACCGACTCCGGCGTGGTCGATCAGGCCTCGCCCCTGTTCGATGACGTCGCCGCCCTCTACACCGAGTCCATGAACTCGTCCACGGGCGCCTGGCAGACCGTCGTGATCAGCGCGGGGGCTCCGGAGGCTGATGGTCGTCGCGTGAGCGTCGACTACGACTTCCCCGCCGCCGAGCACCGCACGGAGGAGTACCGGGTCGCAGGCGGCTCGGCGCAGGCCGGCTCCGCGCACGGCGACTCCGCCTCGCAGGACCGGTCGGAGGAGTCCGCGCAGGACGGCGCCCGCACCGGAGCCACGGCTGCCGGCGCCACCGCAGCCGCAGGCAGCAGCGATCAGTCGGCCGCCGCCGACCAGGACCGCACGCAGGAGACCGGGGCGGCCGAGGAGCAGGCCGATCTGAGCGCCGAGTCCCGTCAGGAGCGTCGTCGCGAGTCCGAGGCCCTGGCCGACGAGGCCAAGGCGGATGAGCCTGCCCAGACCGAGCAGACCCGGGCTGCCGAGGCCCGGGACACCGAGGTCGCGGGTTCCGCGGCTCCCGGCACCGCCGCGCAGGGCACCCCGGATCGCGGCGCCGAGGCGCAGGAGGCAGACACCGAGCAGCGCTCTGCGGGCGCAGGTGCCGCCGGCGCCGCGGCAGGTGCCGCGGTCGGCGCCGGTGCGGCAGGCGTCGCGAGCGGCGGTTCGAATGACCAGCGCGTGCCCGAGGGCCAGCTGACCCAGGACGGCACCGTCGACAACCTGGCCCCGCGCGAGCAGGGCCAGGAGCCGATCGAGGTGGACCGCGAGGTCCAGGAGTCGGTCGCGCGCACGGCGGGCCACCAGTCCGCCGCCGGCTCCGGCACGGGCGAGCAGGTGGCCGGCGTCTCGGGGGCCGAGTCCTCGCAGGCAGACGGCGAGCAGGTCCCGTCGCACGTGGATCACGAAGAGTGGCGCGATGACCGCAGCGCGCAGCGCTCCACGGCCGAAGCGCCCACGGGTGCCGCTGCTGCCCAGTCGGTCTCCGGCGCGGACGGCGCCGGCGCCCCCACGATCGCCAGCGGTGCCGATGTGGCCCCGTCGTACCGGGCCGCGGAGCAGGCCTCCGGGGGCGAGGATCTGGCCCAGGGCAACAAGGTCCTGGCCCAGAAGGAGATCGCACGCCGCGTGGCCGGTGCGCAGAAGCGCCTGTTCGGCGCCGACGGCTCGGCCCGGGACGTCTCGACCGTGCTGATCCGCGTGCGCACGCTGGGCACCTACTACGACGCCCTGACCCACGTGCGCCAGGGCGGCTTCTGGGACCAGCGCTCCACGTTCGACCTGATCCCCGAGGAGGACCTGCAGGTCCAGGCGCTCAAGCAGGATTCGTATGTCGAGGGCGAGGGCGCCCCGCTGGCGATCATGTTCCGCTTCCGCCCGGGCATCCCCCCGGAGGTCTCCTTCGACTACGACGACGAGGAGGCGTTCGTGCGCTACGAGAACCGCCTGCCTTCGCAGAACTACGTCGAGGAGCTGCGGATGTACCCGCGCACCGGCGCGAACATCCCGCAGCACATGAACGACGCCCTCCAGGATTGGAACTACTGATCCCATGACGCAGATCCCGAGCACCGGCCCCGCCGGTCAGCCCGGGAGCCAGGACCCCGCCGGCTCGGCCGGCGGGGTCCTGCGCTCCCTCCCCAAGATCAGCCTGCACGACCACCTCGACGGCGGTCTGCGCCCGCAGACCCTGCTCGAGCTCGCGGAGGCGGCAGGCACCGAGGTGCCGGCAGGCTCCGCCGCTGAGCTGGAGCAGTGGATGCGCGTCAGCGCCGATTCGGGCTCCCTCGAGCGCTACCTGCAGACCTTCTCCGTGATCCTCGAGGTCCTGCAGTCCGCCGAGGCGCTGCGCCGGGCCGCCCGAGAGGCCGTCGAGGACCTGGCCGCAGACGGCGTGATCCACGCCGAGCTGCGCTGGGCCCCCGAGCAGCACGTGGCCGGCGGCCTGAGCCTGGGCCAGGCCGTCGACGCCGTGAGCGAGGGCCTGGTCGAGGGCGCGGCCCTGGCCGCGCAGCAGAGCCTGGAGATCTCCGCCGGTCAGCTGCTGTGCGCCATGCGCCAGGCCGATCGCAGCCTCGAGATCGCGCAGCTGACGGTCGAGCGCTTCGCCCCGGACGAGCCCGGCGGCGTGCTGGGCTTCGACCTGGCCGGACCGGAGGAGGGCTTCGCCCCCAGCAGGCACCAGGAAGCACTGGATCTGCTGGCGCGCAGCCTGGTGCCGGTCACCCTGCATGCGGGCGAGGGCGCGGGCCTGGAGTCCCTGCGCTCTGCCGTGGTCGACGGCCGCGCGCTGCGCCTGGGCCACGGCGTGCGCCTGGTCGAGGATGTGGCGCTGTCGGACGCCCCGGACGACGACGTCTCGATCGAGCTCGGCGAGCTGGCCCGCTGGGTCCGCGATCGCGGCATCGCGCTGGAGGTCTGCCCGCGCTCGAACAGCCAGACCGGTGCGGTCGCGGCCTGGGACCCGCCGCATAACCTGGTGCGGGTCCTGGGCCCCGGAACGCAGCGCCACCCGATCGGCTTCCTGCACCGGGCGGGCTTCCGCGTGGTGCTCGGGGCGGACAACCGGCTCGTCTCCGGCACGGATCTCACGACCGAGCTCGGCGAGCTCGTGGCCCTGCACGGGTTCTCGCTGGATGACGTCGAGACCCTGCAGCGCAACGCCGCCCAGTCGGCGTTCCTGCCGCTGGATCAGCGCGTGGCCCTGGAGGCCCGGATCGGGGCGCAGTTCGACGCTGTGCGCGGCTCGGGCATCCCGCTGGGCCTGGGGGACATGATGGCCGCCCAGGAGCAGGACGAATCCGGGGGCGCCTGGTGAGTGCGGACCCGGAGCAGGAGGGGCCCGGGGCGGCCTTCGAGCGGCTGCTGGCGATCATGGACCGCCTGCGATCGCCCGGGGGCTGTCCGTGGGACGGACGGCAGACCCACGCCTCGCTCGTGAAGCACCTCATCGAGGAGTCCTACGAGGTCGTCGAGGCCGTCGAGGCCCCCGGCGGACCGGAGGCCCACCGCGACGAGCTCGTGGAGGAGCTCGGCGACGTCCTGCTCCAAGTGGTCTTCCACGCCAGGATCGCCCAGGAGCGCGGCCAGCAGCAGGGCGGCTTCGACATCGAGGACGTCGTGGAGGGGATCAGCGACAAGCTCGTGCGCCGCCATCCGGAGGTCTTCGCCGACGCCGAGCAGGCGGAGGCCTCCGATGACGCTGTTCTGCACGCCCGGTGGGAGGAGCTCAAGCGGGCCGAGAAGCCCCAGCGCACGGGCCCGTTCGACGGCGTGCCGCCGGGGCTGCCCGCGCTGCAGCGCACCGAGAAGATCCTCTCCAAGGCCAGGCGCCACGGGCTGGAGCCGCAGGCGCCCTCCGAGCAGAGCGAGGACCGCCCGCGCACGCAGGAGCAGCTGGGGCAGGCCCTGTTCGAGCTGGTGCGCAGGGCCTCGGCAGACGGCCTGGACGCCGAGCGGGCGCTGCGCGAGCACAGCGCGCAGTGGGCGCGTCAGCGCGATCCGGGACGGCTCCCGCAGGACTGAGCGGAAGCTCAGGCAATAATGATGTCCGTGGCAGAGCCTTCTCGATAGGCTCGTCAGCAGAAGCACCGGGTCCGGGCGTGACGCCCCGGCCTGTTTTCCGCAGCACCGAGCGAAGGAGACCTTCCATGGCCATGATCATCGACGTCCACGCACGTCAGATCCTCGATTCCCGCGGCAACCCCACCGTCGAGGTCGAGGTCCGCCTCGAAGACGGCAGCTTCGGTCGTGCGGCGGTTCCCTCGGGGGCCTCCACGGGCGAGCACGAGGCCGTCGAGCGCCGCGACGGCGACAAGAGCGTCTACCTGGGCAAGGGCGTCCTGGATGCCGTCGAGGCCGTGAACGAGGAGATCGCCGAGGCCGTCATCGGCATGGAGTCCACCGATCAGCGCCTGGTCGATCAGGTCATGCTCGAGCTGGACGGCACCCCGAACAAGTCCAAGCTCGGCGCCAACGCCATCCTGGGCGTCTCGATGGCCGTGGCCCGCGCCTCTGCGGAGGAGGCCGACCTCCCGCTGTACAAGTACCTGGGCGGCCCCAACGCGCACGTGCTGCCGGTGCCCATGATGAACATCCTCAACGGCGGCTCCCACGCGGACTCCAACGTGGACATCCAGGAGTTCATGATCGCTCCGATCGGCTTCGCCACGTTCTCCGAGGCCCTGCGCGCCGGCACCGAGGTCTACCACGCGCTGAAGTCCGTGCTGAAGGACCGCGGCCTGTCCACCGGCCTGGGCGACGAGGGCGGCTTCGCCCCGAACCTGGAGTCCAACCGCGCCGCGCTGGACCTGATCCTGGATGCCATCAAGAAGGCCGGCTACAAGCCGGGCGAGCAGATCGCCCTGGCTCTGGACGTGGCCTCCTCCGAGTTCTTCGACAAGGGCTCCTACGCCTTCGAGGGCGGCAAGAAGTCCGCCGAGGACATGGCCGCCTACTACGAGCAGCTCGTGGCCGACTACCCGCTGGTCTCGATCGAGGACCCGCTGGACGAGAACGACTGGGAGGGCTGGGCCAAGCTCACCGCTTCGGTCGGCAAGAAGGTCCAGCTCGTGGGCGATGACCTCTTCGTCACCAACCCCGAGTTCCTGGCCCGCGGCATCCGCGAGGACGTCGCCAACGCCCTGCTGGTCAAGGTCAACCAGATCGGCTCCCTCACGGAGACCCTCGAGGCCATCACCCTGGCGCAGACCAACACGTTCCGCTGCATGGTCTCCCACCGCTCGGGCGAGACCGAGGACACCACGATCTCGGACATCGCCGTGGCCACCAACGCCGGGCAGATCAAGACCGGCGCCCCGGCACGCTCGGAGCGCGTGGCCAAGTACAACCAGCTGCTGCGCATCGAGGAGGCCCTGGGCGATGCCGCCGCCTACGCCGGCGTCTCCGCCTTCCCCCGCTTCTCGGCCTGAGAGCGCGCGTGAGCGGCTGAGCGCAGCCGCCCGCACCCTGACCGCCGTCGTCCTCCTGCCCGGGAGGGCGGCGGCGGTCCGTCGTCCCGGCAGGGCATCCTCGACGGTGCCCCGGTCCTGGCGGGCAGCACGCAGAGGTGCCACTAGACTGGGCCCGCTCGCTCGCGACGCTGCCAGACCCGCGCCCCGGCAGGGGGAGGGACCGCGCCCGAGCATGCAGACCGTCGCAGAGCCAGGAGCAGCATCCGTGTCCGATCACCGCACAGAGGACCGCGCGCCGGGATCCGAGCGCGGCTCCGCGCAGGACCCGGCCGAGCGCCACGAGGTCCCCGCGCGCAGCCTGCGTCGCTTCACGACCTCGTCGGGGAGTCGCCGAGTGCTGTGGGCCGTGGCGATCGGGCTGTTCATCATCTTCCTGGCGGCTCCCACGACCAAGATCTACCTGGACCAGAAGGCGGAGATCGCCGAGCTGGAGGCCAGCATCGAGGAGAAGACCGACGACCGCGATGCCCTGCAGGACGAGCTCGAGCTGTGGGAGAACCCGGACTACATCAGGCAGCAGGCGGGGGAGCGGCTCATGATGGTCGAGCCCGGCCAGCGCTCCTACCTGGTGGTCGGGGCGGATGAGGTCGGCACCGGCGCCGCGGACACCTCCGCCGTGGAGGAGTCTGCAGGCAGGCCCGCATGGGCGGACGCCCTCTGGGGCTCGCTCAAGGACTCGGCCTGGCCGCAGCGCGCCGACGACTCCGCCGGTCAGTTCCCCCAGATCGACGAGACGCAGCAGGAGCCTGCAGACTCCTCGTCGCCCACCACCGAGACCACCGACTGAGGACATCCGTGAGCCAGCAGAGCACCGCCAGCGATCACCCCCGTCCGAGCCTGGAGCAGACCGTCTCCGGCATCGCCCCGGCCGGGGTCGACGTGGCCGAGGCCCGCGGCCTGAACTCCACGGCCGCAAACCGTCGTCCGCAGGAGCTGGACCTGCAGGTGCTGGCCCGTCAGCTGGGCCGTCCCGTGCGCGATGTGGTGGAGATCCCGGCCCGCTGCGTCTGCGGCAACCCGCTCGTGGCGGCCACCGCCCCGCGGCTGTCCGGGGGTGCGCCCTTCCCCACGGTCTACTACCTGGCCCACCCCGTGATCACCGCCGCCGTCTCGCGGCTAGAGGCGGACGGGGCCATGTACGGCATGACCGACCGCCTGGGCACCGACGAGCAGCTGGCGGCGTCCTACCAGCGCTCGCACGAGGACTACCTGGCCCGGCGCGAGCGCATCGGCGCCATCGCCGGCTCCGGAGAGGTCCCCGAGATCGACGGCATCTCCGCCGGGGGCATGCCGACCCGCGTGAAGTGCCTGCACGTGCTGGTGGGGCACTCGCTGTCCGCCGGACCCGGAGTGAACCTGCTCGGAGACGAGACGCTCGAGCTGATCGCGCAGACCTGGTCGCCAGAGACCTGCCGCTGCGATCCTGCCTGGCGCGAGTCCTGAGCTGCGCCCTCTCCCCTCAGACCCAACCACCGAGGAGCATCCATGCGCGTCGGAGCCATCGACTGCGGCACGAACTCGATCCGTCTGCTGATCACGGAGGCCGACGACGACGCCGTGGGCGCCTCCCCGGCCGACATCGAGCTGAACGAGCTCGTGCGCACCAAGGAGATGGTCCGCCTGGGCCAGGGCGTGGATGCGACAGGCTGGCTGGCCCAGGAGGCGCTGGAGCGCACGTTCGCGGCCGTCGACGGCTTCGCCCGCCTGCTCGATGAGCACGCCGTGGACTCGGTGCGCTTCGTGGCCACCTCGGCCACGCGCGATGCCGGCAACCGGCACGTGTTCGTGGACGGCATCCGCTCGCGCCTGGGCGTGGCCCCCGAGGTGATCTCGGGCGAGGAGGAGGCGGCCCTGTCCTTCGCGGGGGCCACCATGGTGACCGCTCCTGCCTCCGAGGACGATCGCACGCTGGTCGTGGACCTGGGCGGCGGCTCGACCGAGCTCGTGCTCGGCAGCTCGGCGGGGATCCTGGCCTCGCGCTCGCTGAACATCGGCTGCGTGCGCATGACCGAGCGCCACCTGGGCTCCAACCCGCCCACCGAGGCACAGCAGCGTGCTGTGCTGGCGGATGTGGACCGCGCCCTGGACTCCGCGGCGCTGAGTGTCCCGCTGGGCCAGACCCGCAGGATCGTGGGCGTGGCCGGGACCGTCACCACCATCACCGCGCTGGCCATGGGCATGGAGGTCTACGACGAGCAGCGCATCAACGGCGCCGAGCTGCCCCTCGCCGAGATCGACCGGACCTGCCGCGAGCTCATCGCCATGACCCACGAGCAGCGCGATGCCCTGGGCGTCATGCATCCCGGGCGCGGCGACGTGATCGGCGGCGGCGCGCTGGTGTGGCGGCGCATCCTGCAGCGCGTCGCCGAGGCCTCCGACGGGCGTGTGAGCACCGTCACCACCAGCGAGCACGATATTTTGGACGGCATCGCCCTGTCCCGCCTGTCCACCATCCCCCAGAAGGCACCGCTGCTCTGACGTCGCCGGTGCCGCTGCCGCCCCGGATCCGCCGCGCGGAGTCCACGAAGGACCAGACCATGAGCCCCTCAGCCCCCGAGCGCACCTCCGTCACGGGCGGACGGGCCGGTTCTGGCCTCGCCGCAGCGCTGGGAGCGGCCGTCGTGGCCAGCGGGATCCTCGCCGGCGCGCTGCTGGCCGGACCGGCCCAGGCCACGGAGGAGGCCCCCCTGCCCGACGGCCCCGCGCCGTCCGTGCCCGTCACGGACCCCTCGGAGGTCCCTGTGCCGGAGCCCTCGCAGCCGGCCGAGCCCACGGCGATCACCGAGGCCCAGGCGCGCGCTGACGAGTACTGGCTCGAGGACTACGGCGTCCGCGAGGCATGGCAGACCACGCGCGGCGAGGGCGCCACGATCGCGATCATCGACACCGGCGTGGACGGCTCGCACCCGGACCTGAAGGGCGCCGTCGCGGGAGGAACGGACGTCTCCGGGATCGGCGCCGAGAACGGCCAGGAGCCGCTGGGCGCGGATCCCGATCACGGGACCATGGTCGCCTCGGTGGCGGCCGGGCGCGGTCATGGCGCCGATCATGCCGAGGGCATCATCGGCGTGGCCCCGGAGGCCGACATCCTGGCCGTGTCCACAGCGCTGGGCACCGACGAGGCCGGGGTGCGCTCGACCGACGAGCAGATCCCGGACGCCGTGCGCTGGGCCGTCGACAATGGGGCCGACGTGATCAACATGTCCGTGGGCTCCCCGCAGCAGTCCTGGCCCGAGTCCTGGGACTCGGCGTTCGCCTACGCGGAGGAGAAGGACGTCCTGATCGTCGCCGCGGCCGGAAACCGCGGCAACGGCCTGGTGCAGGTGGGAGCCCCGGCGACCATCCCCAGCGTGCTGACCGTCGGAGGGGTGGACCAGGACGGGCAGGCCGGCTGGGACTCGTCGTCGCAGGGGATCTCGATCGCCGTGGCGGGCCCGGCGGAGCAGCTCGTGGGAGCCACGCCCGGAGACGGATACGCCAGCTGGACGGGCACCTCGGCATCGGCGCCCATCGTGGCCGGCACGGCGGCGCTGATCCGCTCGGAGCACCCTGAGCTCAGCGCCGATGAGGTGGCCTATCGGATCACGGCCTCAGCGCGGGACGAGGGCGAGCCCGGCAAGGACCCGCTCTACGGATACGGGGTCCTGGACGTGGACCGGGCGGTGACCGCCGACCTGCCGCAGATGGAGGACTCGCCGCTGGGCTCCATGCAGCAGTGGATCCAGGTGCATCGCCGCCACGACAGTGCCCCGAGCGCATCGTCCACGACCTCCGGGCCTGCCTTGACGGAGGATGTGACGATCGAGGCGCAGCCGCCGGAGCCCGTCGAGCCGCTGAATTCGACCGGTGCGCTGCCGATCGTCGTGCTGGCCGGATTCGGGCTGCTGGTCGCTGTGATCACGATCGGAGCTGTGCGGCACATCCGCTGGCTGCTGCGCCGCGGCGACTGAGCGGGGGACCCTCCCGGTACCTCCTCCCGCCGTCTGGTGGGGGCCCGGATGAGATGTGCGTGAACTCTCGAGACGCACGGCGGAACGGGTGTGAGGACGGCGCTCGCCTATGACTAGACTCGAAAGCATGTCTAGTTCTTTCCTGGCCAAGGACCGTAATCGCATCCTCATCGTGGGCGGCGGGTACCTGGGCTATCACGTGGCCCAGGGGCTCCAGAAGCGCATCAAGGAATCCGGCGGCATCGTCACGATCGTCGATCCGAATCCCTACATGATGTACCTGCCCTTCCTGCCGGAGGTCGCAGCAGGAAGCCTCGAGGCGCGCTCCGCCGTGGCGCCCTTCCAGCAGTTCCTCAAGGAGACCGAGTCTCTGTCGGGCCGCGTCATCGCGATCGATCACGACAAGCGCGTGGCCACCGTGGCCTCCATCAACGACGGCCCCGTCTTCGAGGTCCCCTACGACGAGATCGTGCTCGCCGCCGGCTCCGTGACCCGCGCCTTCCCCATCCCCGGACTCGGCGAGTCCGCGATCGGCATGAAGTCGATCGAGGAGGCCGTGGCCGTGCGCAACTGGATGTTCGAGCGCATCAGCGCCGCCTCCCAGATGGAGGACGGCCCCGAGCGCCGCAAGGCCCTGACCTTCGTGCTGGTCGGCGGTGGCTTCGCCGGTATCGAGACCATCGGCGAGCTCGAGGACGCGGCGCGCAAGGCCGCCGAGCGCAACCCGCGCGTGAAGGTCTCCGATCTGCGCTTCGTGCTGGTCGAGGCCGCAGGGCGCATCATGCCCGAGGTCTCCAAGGACCGTGCGGAGAAGGTCGTCGCCGAGCTGCGCTCGCGCGGTGTCGAGGTCCTGCTGAACACCTCGCTGGACTCCGCCGAGGACGATCACATCAAGCTCATCAACATGCAGGACAAGTCCCCTGCCGGCGAGTTCGACGCCGACACCCTGATCTGGACCGCCGGTGTCCAGGCGAACCCGCTGTTCAAGAAGAGCACCCCGTTCCCCGTCGACGACCGCGGCCGCGTCCGCGCAGGCGCGGACCTCCGTGTCACCGGCGACGACGGCCCCATCGAGGGCGCCTGGACCGGCGGCGACAACGCCGCTGTGCCGGATCTGTCCGGCCAGGGCCCCGGCGGCTTCTGCGTGCCCAATGCGCAGCACGCCATCCGCCAGGCCAAGGTCATGGTCAAGAACATCCTGGCCGCCCGAGAGGGCAAGCCGCTGGAGGACTACTACCACGAGAGCCTCGGCACCGTGGCGGGCCTGGGCCTGTACAAGGGCGCGGCCAACCTCAAGGGCATCGAGTTCTCCGGCCCCCTGGCCTGGCTCATGCACCGCGGCTACCACGCCTACGCCATGCCGACTCTGGACCGTAAGTTCCGGATCCTCAGTGAGTGGGCCGCCAACATGGTCTTCGGGCGCAACACGACCCAGATCCGCCACGTGCGCGATCCTCGCCTGAACTTCGAGACCGCCACCGGTCAGGAGGTCGTGCGCAAGCAGGTCAAGCTCTGAGCTGATGCGCGCAGGAGCCCCTCCCGCTCTCGGCGGGAGGGGCTCCTGTCATAGCCCCTATAGCCCAATCGGCAGAGGCAGCGGACTTAAAATCCGCTCAGTCTGGGTTCGAGTCCCAGTGGGGGCACCAGCCGACCGTCGGTTCGACGGCCCGCATCCGATCAGTGACAGATGAGCACCCCATCAGCGCTGATGGGGTGCTCATCTGTCACCAACCGGCAGATTGCCGGGGATCAGGCCCGTGCGACCGGGTACATCTGTGCGCGCAGCTGCGAGGCGGGGACCACCTCGCGACCGAACGGGAAGCAGGTCACGGGGATCAGCTTGAGGTTCGCCCACGCCAGCGGGATGCCGATGATCGTGACCGCCTGGGCCACTGCGGTGACGACGTGGCCGAGAGCCAGCCACCAGCCGGCGATCACGAACCAGACGATGTTGCCGAGCCCGCTGAAGGCACCGGCGCGCCGGGTGGTGATGACCTCGCGGCCGAAGGGCCAGATGACGAATCCGGCGATGCGGAACGACGCCAGCCCGAACGGGATGGTCACGATCAGCAGGCAGGCCAGGATCCCGGCCAGCGCGTAGCCCAGGAAGAGGGTCCATCCGGCGGTCAGGAACCAGATGATGTTGAGGATGAATGACAGGAGGCTTCTCATATACCGAGACTAGCCGACTGGGCGCTGCGGCCGCGGGTCCCCGTGACTGCCCGGTAATGCATCGCTCCAGTTCACAGGGCAGATGAGCGCCCCTGAACTGGGGACCGATAAGGTGCTATCGGGGTGGGGCCCGGTCCTACGATGGGGGAGCGGGTCTGGTCGCCCGCGCAGCTACGACGCAGGCAGGGGAGACGAACATGAGCGCTCAGAGCGAGCTGACAGGTACCTGGAGCATCGATCCGACCCACAGCCGGGTGGGGTTCTCCTCGCGCCACGCGATGGTCACCAAGGTCCGAGGGGCCTTCAACGACGTCTCGGGCACCGCGCAGCTGGACGCCGAGGACATGTCGCGCTCGAAGGTGAGCGTCGTGCTGAGCGTGGACAGCGTGGACACCCGCAGTCCTCAGCGCGATGCCCACCTGCGCAGTGCCGACTTCTTCGATGCGCAGCAGCACCCCACCATCGAGTTCGACTCCACGGCGGTGGATGAGGTGGACGAGAATCAGTTCATCGTCACCGGCGAGCTTACGATCCGGGGCGTGACCCGAACGATCTCCGTGCCGCTGGAGCTGCTGGGCGTGGACACCGATCCGTTCGGGCAGCTGAGAGCCGGCCTGGAGGGCTCGCGGCGCATCGACCGCAAGGACTGGGGCGTCTCCTGGAACACCCCGCTGGACTCCGGCGGCGTGCTCGTCTCGGACAAGATCACCCTCGAGTTCGAGCTCTCCCTGGTGAAGGATGCACCCGCAGGCGCCGATTCTGCCCCGCAGGGCTGAGCGGCTGCCGTCGCGGCCGACGGTAGTGTCCCGGACATGGATTCTCCCCTGAGTGCACCCGAGCCCGGCACCCTGAGCATCGACATCTGGTCGGATGTGATGTGCCCGTTCTGCTGCCTGGGCGACCGGCATCTGCAGCTGGCGCTGAAGCAGTTCGAGCACCGCGATGCCGTGCGCGTGGTCTACCACTCCTTCCTGCTGGCTCCGGAGTTCCCGGAGGGTCGGACCATGCCCATGATCGAGATGCTTGCGCAGCACAAGCGCATGAGCCTCGAGCAGGTCGATCAGATGAATCATCCGGTGATCGAGCGCGGTCGCGAGGTCGGGATCGACTTCGCGATGGATCGGGTGCAGTCGTCGTCGACCCGCAGGGCCCATGAGCTCTCGCACTTCGCCCAGGCCAGAGGCAAGGGCCGCGAGATGATGCAGCGGCTGTTCCGGGCCTATTTCTCGGAAGGGAAGGTCCTGGACGACATCGACGTCCTGGTGGCCCTGGCTTCGGAGATCGGGCTGGAACCCGAGCAGGCCCGTTCCGCCCTGCATGAGCGCACCTGGCGTCAGGCCGTCCAGGACGATCTGGCGGTGGCCCGCAGCCTGGGAGTGCAGGGCGTGCCGTTCTTCGTGCTGGAGTCCCGATACGCGGTCTCCGGTGCGCAGCCGCCGGAGGTGCTGCTCGAGGCCCTGCGCATTGCCTGGGCGGCCGTCGTCGAGGACACGAACGCTGCGACGGGCCAGGCGGCCAGCCCCGACAGTGCGGGCGAAGACCCGACCGAGCCGCGCCCCGCAAGCTGACCGGCGGGGCTGATCCACAGGTCAGGCCGCTCACACTCGACCTGGATACCTGGCTGTTTCCAGATATTCCCCATACCATCACCAGGTTGCTCGAATCGTAGGAGTTGCCTGGGAATCTCCCCATAGCAGTCGTGATCTCCTCTGGATGAGGCGCTGGCACGCACGCTCCTGCGGTTCGTCCCGAGCACTCGAATCCAGCGAAGGGAGCACTGCGTGAGCGAATCCGAGCAGGTGAAGACAGCAGGTGAAGGGGGACAGCGGACGCCGCTGGACCGCCAGCGCCTCGGCGGCACGGACAAGGACCAGCAGCGCGAGACCAAGCGCCAGGAGAGGCGGGCCCCCGTCTCCTCCTCGGAGCTCTCGGCCGGATACTCCGCACTGACGCAGGACAGGGGCCCGCAGGTCAACTGGGTGGTGTTCCTGATCGCGGCGTGCGCGATCCTGGCGTTCTCCGCCTTCGCGATGGCCGCCCCGGACAGCGCTCGGGAGACCATGCACGGCATCGTGCTGTGGATCGCCGAGAATCTGGGCTGGTACTACGTCCTGACCGTGACCCTCGTGATCGGCTTCGTCCTGTGGGTGGCCTTCTCCAAGGAGGGCTCCGTCCGCCTGGGACCTGATCACTCGCGTCCCGAGTACAAGTTCTTCACCTGGCTGGCTATGCTCTTCGCCGCCGGTGTGGGCATCGACATGCTGTTCTACTCGGTGACCGGGCCCATCACGCAGTTCATCCACCCGATCGACGGCGACCCGCGCAGCCTCGAGGCCGCGGAGGAGTCGGTCGTGTGGACCATGTTCCACTACGGCGTGGCCGGCTGGTCCATGTACTCCCTGATCGGCATGGCCCTGGGCTACTTCGCCTACCGCTGGGGCATGCCGCTGTCGATCCGCGCGGCGCTGTACCCGCTGCTGGGCAAACGCGTGCGCGGAGCCACCGGCGATGTCATCGACATCTTCGCCCTGGTCGGCACCGTGTTCGGCGTGGCCACCTCCATGGGCATCGGCGTGGTGCTGCTCTCCGTCGGCTTCTCGACCCTGTTCGGCATCCCCGACGGGCTCGGGCTGCAGATCGCACTGATCATCGTGGCCGTGGTGCTCACGATCGCGGCCTGCACCTCCGGCGTGGACAAGGGCATCCGCATCATCTCCGAGCTGAACATCTGGTCCGCTGCGGCCATGCTCGTCTACATCCTGATCTTCGGGCAGACCGCGTTCCTGATGAACGGCATCGTGCAGAACATCGGCCGGTTCATCTTCACCCTGCCCGAGCGCACGCTGCAGACCATGGGCTACAACCCGGACGGGGCGGAGTGGATGGGCTCCTGGACCCTGTTCTTCTGGGCCTTCTGGCTGGCCTGGGGTCCGTTCGTGGGCCTGTTCCTGGCGCGCATCTCCCGCGGTCGCACCCTGCGCGAGTTCGTGCTCGCCGCGATCACCGCGCCGGTGCTGTGCGACTTCCTCATCGTGACGATCTTCGGCAACTCCGCGCTGCACGAGGTCATGGTCAACGGCAATGAGGAGTTCGCCCAGCTGTCCATGAACAGCCCCGAGCAGGGCTGGTATGCGCTGCTGGAGATGTTCCCGGGGGCGACCTTCCTGATCGGGCTGGCCACGCTGTCCGGGCTGCTCTTCTACCTGACCTCCGCCAACTCCGGCGCCATGGTCATGTCGAACTACTCCTCGACCATCCCGGACCCCGCCGACGACGGCCCCAAGTGGCTGCGCATCTTCTGGGCCGTGCTCACCGCGATCCTCACGATCGCGATGCTGATCGCCGGCGGTGTGACGACCATGGAGTACGCCACGCTGATCTTCGCCCTGCCGGTGACGATCGTGGCCTACCTGATCATGGCCTCCTTCCTGAAGGCGCTGCGCATGGAGAAGGCCGACCGCGAGGGCCGTGAGCTGCGTCGGTCCAACACCGCCGCCAGCGGCGGCCACGCCCCCGAGCGCAGCTGGCGCCAGCGCCTGGCCAACCTGCGCTCCTACCCGTCCAAGCGCCAGGTCGTCGAGTTCGTGACTGGCACCGTGCAGCCGTCGCTGCGTGACGTGGCCCATGAGTTCGAGAAGCAGGGCTACGAGGCCACCATGGCGGTCAACGAGCTGACCGAGCACCAGATCCCGTCGTCGTCGATCGAGGTGGCCATGGGTGATCAGCGCCCGTTCCGCTACGAGGTCGCGGCCGTGGAGACGAACGTCCCCATGGTGGGCGCGCGCATGGGCCAGAACCCCGAGCGCTACTTCCGCCTCGAGGTCTTCACGCAGACGGGCTCGGAGGGCTACGACCTGATGAGCGTGACCCGCCAGCAGATCATCGACGACGTCCTGGACCGCTTCGAGTCCCACCTCGGGTTCCTGGACTACTCGACCCTGCACTCGACGGCCTCCGTGCTGACTCCTCCGCAGGAGACGGACCCGGCGGAGGATCTCACGCCGGTGCCCGGCGATCTGCCCGGCCCTCAGCCGGATTCCTCGCCGTCGACCATGCCCTCGCCGGACGCCCCGGACCCGGATCAGCGCAGCTGAGTCCTCCCGAGCCCCGCAGGGACCAGGCCCCCGCTCCGACGCCGCGCGTCGGGACGGGGGCCTGGGTCATCTGCGGGATCGCCTCGCCCGGGCCGGCCCACGGCTCGGCGGCTGGCGCCGTCGCCGCGCACGGAGGACACTGAGGGGATCGGCCCCGTGGCCGATGACCCGAGCCGGAAGGAGTGCGACATGGCGGTCTTCCACCATCAGGAGGTCCTCGAGCATCCGCTGGAGACCGTCTGGGACTGGCACTGCCGTGCCGGGGCCCTGACCCGGCTGAGTCCCGAGTGGGCCCAGACGGTGCTGCAGGAGTCCTGGCCCCCGCTGTCGACGGGCTCACGGGCCCATCTGCGCACCAGCGCTCCGGGCACCGCAGGGTCGGTGCGCGTGCCGTTCGTCAGCGAGCACGAGCCCGGGCCCACGCAGCACTCGTTCGTCGATCGGATGGTGCGCGGCCCGCTGAGCAGCTGGGAGCACACGCACACCTTCGCCGCGCATGAGGACGGCGGGACGCTAATCACCGACCGGATCGACTATGAGCCGCTGCCGGGCCGCCTGGGCGAGAGGGCAGGGTTCGTCGCCTCCGCGATGCGTCCCACGCTGGAGGCCACATTCGGCGCGCGCTCGAGGAAGCTGCGCGCGGATCTGGACTTCCACGATGAGCTCGACGGGATCAGCGGAGGGCGCAGGCTCAACGTGCTGATCGGCGGGGCCTCGGGGCTCGTGGGCTCCCAGGTCGCCGCCATGCTCTCGACCGGTGGGCACAGCGTGCGCAGACTGGTCCGGCGAGCGGCCCAGCGCGAGGACGAGGTCTCGTGGCACCCGGGCACGGGGCAGCTGAATCCCTCGGATGTGGCCTGGGCGGACGTCGTCGTGCATCTGGGCGGAGCGAGCATCGCGCGCCGCCTCACGGAATCCGGCAAGCGCGCCATCCGCGAGTCGCGGCTGTCCTCCACCGGGCTGATCGCCGACGTGTGCGAGCAGCTGCCCGCCTCCGTGCGCCCGGAGGCCTTCGTGTGCGCCTCGGCGATCGGCTATTACGGCGGTCAGCGCGGCGACGAGCAGCTGGACGAGGACTCGGCCTCAGGCGTTGGCTTCCTGGCCGAGGTCTGCCGCGACTGGGAGGCGGAGGCTGCCCGTGTGGAGGCCCTGGGCGTGCGCCGGGTCAGCCTCCGCACGGGCGTGGTCATGACGAGCCTGGGCGGGATGCTGCGGATCCAGCTGCCGCTGTACCTGGCCGGGCTCGGCGGCCCGCTGGGCGGCGGGCGCAATCACCTGTCCTGGATCTCGCTGGAGGACCTCACCCGGATCTACGCCCTCGCAGTCGTCGACGCCGGTCTGGAGGGGCCGGTGAACGCCGTGGCCCCAGAGCCGGTGCGCCAGCGGGAGTTCGCCCGCGAGCTCGGCCGCGCACTGCACCGGCCCCGGATCGTGCCCACCCCGGCGCTGGGACCCCAGCTCCTGCTGGGGAAGCAGGCGAACGAGGAGTTCGTGATGGCCGACCAGCTCGTGCGCCCGGCCGCGCTCGAGGCCCACGGGCACGCGTTCCGCCACCCGAAACTGGCCGACGCCCTGGGGGAGACGCTGCCGCCGAGAGGCTGAGCGGCCCCGGGCGCCGCAGCGTCGGGCCGTCATCGGACGCGAACCTCTGTCCAGAGGGCGCCTCGACTCCGACCGGCTTCTAGCCAGCATCAGATAGTCGCCTTGTGTCAGTTATTATCTGATTCCACAGAGGAAAGGCGCCGCATGCTGTTCACGACTCCGGCCCTGACGGATGATGACTCGGCGGTGCTGGCGGCCATCGATCGTCACCGAACCGACCTGCGATACAACCTCGCTGCGCCGCACCGGTGGGTCGGAACCCTGGCACGGCAGCAGCGGGCCCGGGACATCCTGGGGTCGAATTCGATCGAGGGCATCCACGTCAGCCGGGACGAGGCCCTGGCGATGGCCGTCGAGCAGGAGGAACTGGTCGAGGTCGACGACGACTGGCTGGCCGTCAAAGGCTATTCAGACGCGATGACCTATGCGCGGGTCATGGCTGAAGGAGGCCGGACCATGAGCCTCCCGGACCTGCTGGCACTGCACTTCATGGTCACCAGCCATGATCTCAGCAAGCGCCCGGGACGGGTTCGGGAGTCCGAGGTCTATGTCCAGGAGCAGGACACGGGCAGCGCCGTGTACACCGGCCCGGATGCTCAGGATGTCCCTGGACTCGTGAACGAGCTGCTGGAGTCGATCGCAGAGCAGGCAACGGCGCATCCGCTCGTCGTGGCTGCCATGGCCCATCTGAACCTGGTGATGATCCACCCGTTCAGCGACGGCAATGGCCGCCTGTCGAGGATCCTGCAGTCATGGTGCCTATATCGCCACGATGTCTCCGACGCCGAATTCGTCTCTGTGGAGGAGCATCTGGGTCGCAACACCCAGTCCTACTACGACGTTCTCGCCGGTGTCGGGGCCGGCCGGTGGTCTCCCCAGCGGGACGCGGGGCCGTGGCTCGAGTTCATGCTCACGGCCCACTACCGTCAGGCCATGACCATCAGGCGCAGGATCCGCGAGCTGGAGCAGATCGCGGTGCTGGTCGATGAGCTGATTGCAGCCAACGGGCTTCCTGAGCGGTCTGCGGCGGCGCTCGAGTTCTGCTTCACCGGATGGCGCCTCACCAACGCGCACTATCGGGAGTCCTCGGATGTCAACGCCAATACGGCTTCGAGGGACCTTGGAGCAGCCGTCCGCGCCGGCGTCCTGGATCGTCGCGGCGACAAGCGCGGCGCCTCCTATGTTCCGGCTGAGAACCTGCAGAACGAGCTGGCGACGATTCGTCGCACGGCCGCGGACGAGTTCGATCCCTCCCTCGATCCGTATCGAACACTTCGACGCCGAGGCTCCCTCTAGCTCTCCGGCTTGGAATCGCGGGCGAAGCGCTCCGCCTTGATGCGCTCGGGAAGGACGCGGTTCACAGCAGCGGCGCGCTTGGTGGCGGCGTCTCCGCCCACCACATGATCCTTGCCCGCGAACAGCGCGTCGAGGCCCTGCCGCGCGACGACGGACGGATCGTTCTTCCAGTCGTTCGAGCCGAACTTCGTGTCGTCCATGCCGGCCGTGTGGTGGAAGTCGGTGGCCGTGGCCCCGGGCATCAGGACCGTGACGCTCACGCCGAACTCGCGCAGCTCCTGGCGCAGTCCCTGGGCGAAGCTGCTCATGAAGGCGCGGGTGGGCCCGTAGATCGACTCATAGGGGGTCGGTGTAGTGGCCGACAGCGACGACGTGATCAGGATCCGCCCCGCTCGACGCTGCGCCATGTGCCGGGCCACGTGCTTGGCCAGGACGACCTGCGAGGTCACGTTGAGCCCGAGCATGGCCAGCTCGTCGTCCAGGTCCGTGTCCAGGAAAGAGCCGCCGAGGCTGCGTCCGGCGTTCAGGGCCGCTACCTCGAGCGGCCGATCCAGCTGCTGGACAGCCTGCCAGACCGCGTCCGCGCCCTCATGAGTCGACAGGTCGGCCTGGACCGGGTGCACCTCGACGCCCGGCAGCTGCTCGGGCAGGTCGAGGATCCGGGCTCCGGACCCGACGCCCACGATGTCGAATCCGCGGTCGGCCAGGCCGTGGGCGAGCTGGAGGCCGATGCCCGCGGAGGCTCCGGTGATCAGTGCGAGAGAAGACATGCCACCAGCTTAGGACGTGGCGCGCCAGGCAGCCTTGCGGGGATGCGCACGGCATCGAGTGGCCCCGCAGAGTCCTCGCTCGATTCGAGTGGCGTCGTGGTGTGGGTGTGCACCCGCGGGCGCACACCACGACGCCACTGGATGACGGGGGAGACGCTGACTCACACTGAGAGGCCACTCGACCTGCTCGGGGGCTGGGCGCGGGGCGATTGCTGCAACAGGGCATGAAGAAGGCCCTCCGATTCGGCGTCATGCCTGATCGGAGGGCCTTTCACGGGGTGGAGCTAAGGAGAATCGAACTCCTGACCTCTTCATTGCGAACGAAGCGCTCTACCAACTGAGCTATAGCCCCGGAACGAACCAGATCAGGGTACGCCCCAGGTGGCTGGGCGTCCAACTCCGGGCGCAGCCTCTAGTCTGTGCGGCATGGAATCCCACGCGCACCCGGAGCCCGAGCAGCAGGATGTCGCCGACCAGCAGGACGTGCCGGGGCCTGCGTCGAGTGCTTCCGCCACGGCGCAGGGCCCTGTCCTGCGCGTGGGCTACGAGACCGGGATGATGCCGGGCAAGTGGCTGCGGCGCTGGCGCGAGCGCGGCGACGGGCTCGAGGAGCAGCAGCTGGCGCCGGGGCAGTGGCCGCAGGCGCTGGGGGAGACGGCCGACGTCGCCCTGATCCGCCTGGCACCCCACCCGCGTGACGACGCAGGCCCGGCGCTGACCGACCTGCAGCGGCTGCGGGAGACCTTCCACGTGGTCGAGCTCTACGACGAGCAGCAGGTCGTCATCCTGCCCGTGGACGACGAGCTGACCCTGCTCGACGACGTCCCCGTGGCCGAGCTGACCGACGAGTGGCTGCTGCAGGACCTCGATCAGCTCCCGGAGCACCGTCCGTCGGCACGGGGGCGCGGCACGGATGAGGACGGAGCACCGCGCGAGCTGCCCGAGATCGCGGATTCCGGGGCGGCGGTGGAGCTGGTGGCCGCCGGGGTGGGGCTGTACGTGGCGCCCATGTCGGTCGCGCGCTGGCATCACCGCAAAGACCTGACCTATCGCCCGATCCCGGAGCTGCCGCTCGTGCCCGTCGTGCTGGTGTGGCCGAAGGGCCTGCCGGAGCAGACCGAGGCGATGGTCCAGGACTTCCAGGGCATCGTGCGCGGGCGCCGTGAGGGCAGCTCCCGAGGCAGCGAGTCCGATTCGTCCGCGACCCGCGGGGACGAGGACCTCTCGAACAGCCGCGATCCAGAGGTGCAGCGGGCGGCACGGGCCGCGCGCAAGCGCGGCAAGGCCAAGTCCGGTGCCGCCTCGGGAGGCTCCCGCACGGGCAAGGGCACGAGCCGCGGCGATCAGCTGGCCGGAAAGCGGCTGGCCGGAGGCCGCCCGCGCCGCTCCGGCGGCGGTCGACCCGGCGGCAAGCCCAAGGGCCGCGGCGGAAGGCCCGGCCGGGGGCGCTGAGCCGGGGCTGCCGAGCAGGGCGCCCCGGCCTCAGCCCTGCTTCGGCTGCCCGCCGCCCACGATCGGCTGCGCCCCGGTGGGTGGGGTCGAGTCGTGCGGGGAGTCGACGGTGAGGCCGCCGCCGCGGATGACCGCCTGGTTGACCAGGGGCACCCGCAGGCCCTCGCGGTCGAGCATCTTCTTGATCCGCACGCGCAGCAACCGGGCCACGGCCCACTGCTGGGCCGGGGCGGTCTTCACCGCCAGGCGCACGGTCAGCGACTCGCCGGACAGGGCTTCCACGCCCCAGACCTCCGGGGCGCCCATCACGTGCTGGCCGACGTCGGGGTCGCGGGGCAGCGAGGAGAGCTCGGCCTCGAGGCGGCGGATCATGTCGTCCAGGTCGATGTCGTAGGGCAGCGGGATGTCGAGCACGCACTGAGCCCAGCCCTGGGACTGGTTGCCCACGCGCAGGATCTCCCCGTTGCGCACGTGCCACAGGGTCCCCTCCACATCGCGCACGCGCGTGATGCGCAGGCCCACGTCCTCGACCGTTCCCGAGGCCTCGCCCAGGTCCACGATGTCGCCGATGCCGAGCTGATCCTCCGCGACGATGAAGATGCCGGAGAGGTAGTCCTTGACCAGCGACTGGGCACCGAAGGACAGGGCCACGCCCGCGATGCCGGCCGAGGCCAGCACCGGGGCGATGTTGAAGCCCATCTCGGAGATGATCATCAGCAGCGCCACGGCCCAGATGATCAGCACCACCACCGAGGACAGCACCGCGCCGACGGTGCGCGCCCGCTGCGCCTGGCGCTTGGTCGCGATGCCGGAGTCCTCGACCCAGCGACGGGTCCCGGAGGCCTCCACCTTGGCGACCACACGGGAATGCGTGCCCTTGGCGATGCCGCGCGTGATGCGCTTGATGATCAGCCGGACCAGCGCGGAGGCCACCAGGGCGATCAGGATGATCAGCAGGATCCGGGAGGGGGCTCCGAGCCAGAAGGACCAGGTGGTCATGTCGGCGGGGGAGATCTCTGAGGAGGCCAGCAGCTGCATGGCGGGCAGGATAGTGTCCGCGCCTCAACGGCACCTGATGGCTCCCAGCGGATACCCGGCCCGGTCTGGGAGCATGTCCTGACGCAGATCGTTCCCGGTGCCGCAGCAGCCCATCGGCGCGGAAGCCGCGAGCCAGACCTCCCGAGGAGACCCATGCCCCTGATCAGCACCTCAGCGCTGACCATCGCAGCCCAGTCCGCACCGCAGATCGCCGCGCAGTCGGCCTCCGAGGAAGCCGGGCTGACCGGCATCGCCGGGTGGTCCGTCGACCTCATGGATGCGATCGGCGCACCGGGGGCCGGCATCCTGGTGGCGGCGGAGAACCTCTTCCCGCCTCTGCCCTCGGAGATCATCCTGCCGCTGGCCGGATTCACGGCCACTCAGGGCGGCTTCACCCTGTGGGAGGCCATCTTCTGGACCACGCTGGGCTCGGTGGTGGGAGCCATGGCGCTCTACGGGCTGGGGGCATGGCTGGGCCGTCGTCGGCTGTATCTGATCGTGGACAAGATCCCGCTCGTGGACGTCCACGACGTCGAGCGCACCGAGGACTGGTTCGACAAGTACGGCCCCTACACGATCTTCTTCGGCCGCATGGTGCCGCTGTTCCGGTCGCTGATCTCGATCCCCGCGGGCGTGGAGCGCATGCCGTTCTGGTTCTTCACGGGGCTGACCACGCTGGGGTCGCTGATCTGGAACACGATCTTCGTGGTGGCCGGCTGGGTCCTGGGCTCGAACTGGCACCTCATGGAGGAATGGGCCGGCGTGTTCTCCAACATCGTCTACGTCGTGGTCATCCTCTTCCTGCTCTGGTGGGTCGTGAACCGCATCGTCAAGATGCGCCGCGGCAAGACGGACTTCGCCCGCGATGAGTCGGTCGATGACATCCTCGCCCGGCGTGCCCGCAAGGACGAGCAGATGCGCGAGCGCCGCGAGGAGAAGAAGGCCGCCCGCCGCGCCAAGCGCGCCTGAGGACCGCACGGACCACGACGACGGCCGGTCGCCTTCCGCGGAAGGGGACCGGCCGTCGTCGTGCTCAGCGACGAGGGCTCACAGCCAGTCCTTGCGCTTGAACACGATGTAGAGCACGAGCGAGCACAGTGCCATCAGCCCCAGCGAGTACGGGTAGCCCAGCGCCCAGTGCAGCTCGGGCATGTCGTCGAAGTTCATGCCGTAGATCCCGGCGATGAGGGTCGGCACCACCAGGATGGCAGCCCAGGACGAGATCCTCTTGGTCTGCTCGTTGAGCTGCATGGCGGCATCGTTCTGCCGGCCGGCGGTCAGGGTGGCGTCGAGCTGCATGGCGTCGTTGAGCGCCGAGCGCAGCGATTCCAGGCGACGCGTCACCGACACGGCGTGATCGGACACGTCGCGCAGCAGATGGCGCATGCTCTCATCGTCCCTGAGCCGATCCGCCCGAGCCGCCTGCCCGAGCATGCCCTCGAGAGGCTCGCTGGCGCGGTGGAAGGCGGTGACCTGCCGAGCCAGGCTGTAGATGCGCGGAGAGACCCGGTCCTCGCCGGCCAGCAGGTCGTCCTCGATCTGATCCAGATCGGCCGAGACCCCCTGCAGGACCGGGAAGTAGTCGTCCACCATCTGATCGACCACCGCGTAGTGGACGGCCGAGGGCCCGCAGGCCAGCAGCTCGGGATCGCCCTCCAGCCGACGGGCGGCTCGGCGCAGCACCTCCGAGGGCTCATAGCGCACCGTCACGGCGTAGTCGGGGCCCAGGAAGATATGGAGCTCCCCGATCCGGATCTGCTCCTGGGCGTCGTCGTAGACGGCAGGGCGCAGCACCGTGAACATGTCCTGCCCGTAGCGCTCGACCTTGGGCCGCTGGTGGGCCTGCAGGGAGTCCTCGACGGCCAGGTCGTGCAGCTCGAAGTGCTGCTGCAGCTGATCGAAGTCCTCCCGGGTGGGCGATTCCAGCCCGATCCAGGTGAAGCGCCCGTCCGGCTCCTGATGGAGCATGGCCGCGCATTCGCCGATCGTGCCGGGGGATCCGATCCGATGTCCCTGCTGATAGACGGCGCAGTGCTGAAGGCTCATGGGCCCCGATCCTAGGTGCACCCGCTCGGGACGTCGGCGAGACCCGGTGCGCCCAGCGACCGGCCGAATCCGCACCGTTCAGTCATCGACAGGCCGAGTAGTCACTGCTTCCGCGCTGAGACGGTGAGGATTCGGCCCCCGGATGCGGGTGGTGTGAGCAATCGGCCGGTCAGCTGCTCGCCGTCGCTTCCCTAGACTGGCGCGCATGGAAATCAGCGGGCAGCGGGACACTACGTCTTCCGGGGGCGGCAGCACGGCCCCGCGCGATCTGCTGGCGATCGCCGCGACCGGGCTGCTGGTGCTCACCGGCTGCGGGGACGGCGGCGAGGACCCACAGCCGGCGGCCTCTGTCGATGGCCCGGTCCTGGTCGGGGCCGGCCCCACCCTGCAGACGCAGGCCGTGGCGGATGCGTGGGTGCTGGCGCTTGAAGACAGCGGCATCGCGGCCGAGGTCCGCGAAGTCGAGGGCGGCCGTGCCGCCTATCTGCAGGCGGTCGAGGACGCCAAGCTCGACGTCTACCCGGACTACACCGGCGATCTCTATCTGGAGCTCGACGCCGCCTCAGCCGAGCAGTCCCCAGCAGAGCCGACCCCAAGCCCCGGGGAGGAGGCGGCAGCCGACAGCGGGGGACTGATCGATTCGCTGACCTCCCTGGTGGGACAGGACCCAGGAACCGCGGGGTTCTCGGATGCCGATGTCGAGGCAGCCGTGCAGGAGCAGCTGCCCGACGGCCTGACCCTTCTGCCCACGGGCTCCGCCGATCGCACACGGGCCATGGCTGTCACCGCGGCCACGGGCGCGCAGCTGTCCGGCAGCACCCTCGAATCCTTGAGCGAGGACTGCTCGGAGATGACCTTCGGCGTGCCTCGGTCCGAGACCGACCAGCCGGTCACCGTCCCGGCACTCGAGGCGCTCTACGACTGTCAGCCGAAGGAGATCGTGGGCTTCGACTCGCCGAAGGAGACCGTGGAGGCGCTGCTGCGCAATGAGGTGCAGGCAGCCGTTGTGGTCACCACGCTTCCGGAGATCGAGGACAACGCGCTCGTGGTCCTCGACGACGGCGCCGGGGCCATGATCCCCGAGCGCGTGGTCCCCGTGGCCGACGAGCAGCTGCCGCAGAGCGTCCGGACTGTGGTCGATGACGTCGACGGCCGCCTGGATGCCGAGGCCATGACCCTGCTGACGCGGATGACGACCTCCCAGACGCTGTACACGCCCTACGAAGCGGCCGACTACTGGTGGGACACGCAGAACTAGCTCCGGCGTATCGTGGACCCATGCGCAAGATCACCCAGTCCAAGAAGCTCGCCGATGTCCGCTACGACGTTCGAGGCCCGGTCCTCGAGCAGGCAGAGCGCATGGAGGACGCGGGACACCGCATCCTGCGCCTGAACATCGGCAACCCCGCGCCGTTCGGCTTCGAGGCCCCTGACGCGGTGCTGGTGGACATGATCAAGAACCTGCCGAACGCGCAGGGCTACTCGGACTCCCGCGGCATCTTCTCGGCCCGCACCGCGGTCGTGCAGTACTACCAGACCCGCGGGATCATGAACCTCGACGTCTCCGAGGTCTTCCTGGGCAACGGCGTCTCCGAGCTGATCACCATGTCGCTGCAGGCGCTGTGCGACGACGGCGATGAGATCCTGGTACCCGCCCCGGACTACCCGCTGTGGACCGGAGCCACAGCCCTGTCCGGCGGCACGCCCGTGCACTACGCCTGCGACGAGGCCGACGGCTGGAACCCGGATCTCGAGGACATCCGGGCCAAGATCACGCCGAGCACTCGGGGCATCGTGGTGATCAACCCGAACAACCCCACCGGGGCCGTGTACTCGCGCGAGACCCTGCAGGGGATCGTGGATCTGGCCAAGGAGCACGACCTCATCCTGTTCGCCGATGAGATCTACGAGAAGATCACCTACGAGGGCGCGGAGATGATCAACCTGGCCGCGCTGTGCGGCGAGGACGTCCTGTGCCTGACGTTCTCGGGGCTGTCCAAGGCCTACCGCGTGGCGGGCTACCGCTCCGGCTGGCTGGCGATCACCGGCCCCAACTGGAAGGCGGAGTCCTACCTCGAGGGGCTCAAGCTGCTGTCCAATATGCGCATGTGCGCCAACGTGCCTGCCCAGCACGCCATCCAGACGGCCCTGGGCGGCTATCAGTCGATCAACGACCTGATCCTGCCGGGCGGTCGCCTCAAGGCGCAGCGCGACCTCGCCTACGAGCGCCTCAACGCAATCGACGGGGTGACCTGCGAGCCCGCTCGCGGGGCGCTGTATCTGTTCCCCAAGCTGGACGTGGAGAAGTTCGGCATCGTGGACGACGAGCGCTTCGCCCTGGACCTGCTCAAGGAGCAGAAGATCCTGGTCAGCCACGGCTCGGCCTTCAACCTGCCCACGCCGGATCACTTCCGCCTGGTCTTCCTGCCCTCGGTCGAGATGCTCTCCACGGCGCTGGATCGCATCGAGGAGTTCCTGGGCAGCTACCACCAGGTCCGCTGATCGGAACCCCTGACGACGCCGGCTCCCCGACTCCTCGAGTTGGGGAGCCGTCGTCGTTCCGGGCGAGGGCGACCGCGGCACCGTGGTGCGCTGGGAGCTCGTGACAGCTCAGCAGGCCATCAGCTCTGGTGGCCTGCTGATCTGCCGCCAGCCGGGACTGCGGCGGATCAGTCCTCGGGATCCGTCGAGGCCGGGGGCACGATCGACATCTGCCCCGTGCGGGCATCGACGGTCGCGGTGAACGACGGGCTGCGCAGCAGGCGCAGGGCCAGCATGGCGAAGGCGATCAGAGCGATCGTCGAGACGATGCCCGTCATCTGGATCGCCTGGGTGTAGGCCAGTCCCGCGGCGTCGATCAGCTGCTGGCCGTCGGCCGACTGGCCGCCGACCGCGTAGGCGCCGCCCAGCGTCTCGCGAGCGGCCTGGGCGCTGTCGGGGTCGAGGTCCTCGGGGATCAGCAGGAAGCGCTGGTAGAGCCCGGTGACGATCCCGCCCACCAGCGAGGTGCCCAGCACGGAGCCCAGCTCGTAGCCGGTCTCGGAGATCGCCGAGGCCGAGCCCGACTTCTCCGGCGGGACCGAGCCGACCACGAGCTCGGTGGACAGCGTGGTCGAGAAGCCCAGCCCCAGCGACAGCACGGCGTAGCCGAGCGTCAGCGGCCACCAGGAGTCGTTCGCGAACACCGCGAGCACGGCGTAGCCGGCGGCGATCAGCAGGACTCCGGTGACCACGACCGTGCGGGGCCCGGCGGTGCCGGCCCAGCGCGCGCCCACCAGTCCGGAGACGATGGCCAGGGACATGCCGGGGATGATCATGAGCCCGGCGGTGAAGGAGTCCATGCCCACCACGAGCTGCAGGTGCTGGGTCAGGAAGAACAGGAAGCCGAACTGGGCCAAGTTGGAGGCGATGTTCACCAGCACGCCGCCGGAGAAGCGGCCCGAGCGGAACAGCCCGAGCTCGAGCATGGGGTGGCTCAGCCGGCGCTGGCGCAGCACGAACAGGGTTCCGAAGGCCAGGCCCACGAGCAGGGCCACCGCGGCGGTGAGGACCGAGCCTGCGGTGGCGGCGGTCTTGATGCCGTAGACGATCGGGGTCATGGTCAGGATCGCCAGCGCGGCGGAGACCAGGTCCAGCTTGCCGGGGTTCGGATCGCGCGACTCCGGCAGCACGATGGGAGCCAGCACCGCGAAGAGCAGGCAGAAGGGCACCGGTGCCAGGATCGCGGCGTGCCAGCTGAACCAGGTGAGCAGCCCGCCGCCGATGAGCGGGCCGAGTGCGGCGCCGGCGCTGAAGCCTGCGGTCCACACGGCGATCGCGATGCGGCGGGAGTCGTCCGAGGGGAAGAGCACGCGGATCAGGGACAGGGTGGCAGGCAGCAGCATGGAGCCGAAGACGGCCACGGCCACGCGGGAGGCGATGAGCATCTCGGGACTCGTGGAGAGCCCGCCGGCCGCGGAGGACAGGGCGAAGCCCACGGCCCCGATCATGAGCAGCCGTCGACGGCCGATGTGATCGCCCACGGTGCCCATGGGGATCAGCAGGCCGGCCAGGATCAGCGGGTAGATGTCCACGACCCACAGCAGCTGGGTTCCGGTGGGGCGCAGGTCGGCGGCGATATCCGGCAGGGCGAAGCTCAGGGTGGTGGTGGTCACCGCGACGGTGAGCACCGGCAGCATCAGGGCGGCCAGCCCGATCCACGCGCTGCGCTGGGTGCCCTGCTCCTGGGTGGCGGTCTGGACAGTGGACACGCTGACCTCCTCACATGCTCTCGGCTCGCGGGTTTCGAGCGGGACCGGGGCGGTGCCTCACCGGCGGCTCGGGCGAGCGGCGTCATCTTGGGTGCGCCGTGACAGCGGCACCCGCGTAACTGTACCGTCTGGACGGTATGGTTTCACGCGAGTGTCGTGAGGCTCACCGCAGCGGCGCCTCCGTCGCTGCGGATCCATCGGCTCGACCCGTCGCGACGACGGCAGACGGAGGAGGCAGCAGACGTGGCACGCAAGCCCCAAGCCCGGGAGAAGCTCCTCGACGCCTTCGACCGGATCGTCGTGGACGAGGGCGAGCGCTCAGCGACCCTCGAGGCCGTGGCGGCGCGCGCCGGGGTCTCAAAGGGCGGGCTGCTCTACCACTTCTCCACCCGGCAGGAGCTGGCCGACGCCTCGGTGGAGCGCATGCGGCAACTCGCCGAGGAAGGCACGCAGGCCATGGAGGCCTCCGCCGAAGGCTCCGCCCGGGCCTACCTGCGCTCCTCCCTGTGGGCCGATACCGCCCTGGACCGCTCGATCCTCACGACCTCGCGCCTGGTCCAGAGCGGCGATCAGGGTGCGAGGGAGGCCATGCTGAGCCTCGAGGCCCGCTGGTACTGGATGCTCGAGGCCGAGCTGGGCGATCCCGTGGCGGCTCAGGCCGTGCTGCATATGGGCGACGGGCTGTACCAGAACGCCGCGCTCGGGATCCTGGCGGATCGGGCGCAGGACCGCGAGGCGGTCATGGAGCAGCTGCTCGAGGCGCTCGAGCGGCTGCGCCCGAGCGGCTGAGCTGCCGGCTCAGTCCTGGTCGTCGACGCTCTCTCGGCGCGCGCGGGCAGCGTCCAGGCGGTCCCGGGCGCCGTCGAGCCACTGCTCGCAGCGATTGGCCAGGGCCTCGCCGCGCTCCCACAGCGCCAGCGACTCCTCCAGTGCCGTGCCGCCGGCCTCGAGCTTGGACACGGTGGCCACGAGCTCCTCGCGAGCCTGCTCGTAGCCCATGGACTCGATATCGGACAGATCCGGTGCTGCGCCGGGGGAGGACGGGGTGGTCTCGGTCATGAGTGGGGTCCTTTCGGGAATTCCAGACAGTGCGGGTCAGTCGTCGCGGCGCTGGCCTGGGCGGCGCTGGGAGAGCTCCAGGGCGCGCACCGACAGCTCGCCGGCGGCCAGGCGCACCGTGAGCTCGTCGTCCACGGCCACCTGATCGGTGCCGCGCACCACGACGCCGTGATCGTCCTGGACCACGGCGTAGCCGCGGTTGAGGGTCTGCTGCGGCGACAGCGCGCGCACCCGCAGCTTCATCTGCTCGATCGCCGTGCGATCGCGATCGATCCGGTGGGCGGTGGTGCGCTGGGCGCGCTCGCGCAGCCGGTCGATGTCCTCCTCTCGCACCAGGATCATGCCCTCCGGCTGATCCAGCACAGGACGGGAGCGCACTGCGTCCAGGGCGCGGCGCTCGCGGTCCAGGAACTGGGTCACCGCGCGATCCAGCACCGCTCGGGCGCGAGCCACATTCGCCTTCTCCTCCACCAGATCAGGGACCACTCGCTTGCCGGCGTCGGTGGGTGTGGAGGCGCGGACATCCGCCACGTGATCCAGCAGCGGCTGGTCGTTCTCGTGCCCGATCGCCGAGATCACCGGCGTGGTGGCATCGGCGACGGCGCGCAGCAGCCGTTCGTCGCTGAACGGCAGCAGGTCCTCGAAGGCGCCGCCGCCGCGGGCGATGATGATGACGTCCACGTCCGGGTGCGCGTCCAGCTCGGCGAGCGCGCCCATGACCTGGCCCGCCGAGGCGGCGCCCTGCACGGCCACGTTGCGGATCTCGAACTGCACCGACGGCCACCGCAGGGAGGCATTGCGCACCACGTCCTTCTCGGCATCCGAGTTCCGCCCGGTGATCAGCCCCACGCGCTGCGGCAGCTGGGGGATGGGGCGCTTTCGCTCGGCGTCGAACAGGCCCTCCTCGGCCAGTGCCCGGCGCAGCTGCTCGATGCGCACCAGCAGGTCTCCCAGGCCCACCGGGCGCACGCCGTGGCCGATCATCGACAGCCGACCGGTCTTGGTCCAGTAGTCCGGGCGGACCTGCGCCACGACCCGCATGCCCTTCTCGAGCGGGGTCTCCAGCGCCTGCATCTCGCGCGGGAACAGGGTCACGGGCACTGAGATCTCCTGGTCGACGTCGCGCAGGGTCAGGAAGGTGACGCGCGGGCGCTGATTGATCTCGATGATCTGGCCCTCGACCCAGGTGGGGTCGCAGCGGGCGATGTAGGCGTGGAGGTTCTCGGCCAGCAGGCGCAGCGGCCACGGGTTCTCCGGCGTGGTCAGCCCCGCACGCGGGGCGGGGGCCGGGCGCTGGTCTCCGGCGGGGGGCTGTTCCGTCATGGTCCATGCATACCACCCGTCTCGGGCAGGTCACGGGTCCGACGCCGGTCGGTGGACAGCCGGTCCCGGTAGCGTGGTGCGCATGACTGCTCCGCGCTCCGAGGCCCCTGCCGCAGGCCTGCCCTGGGATCGCCCCGCACCCGCCGCACGGCGCCGAGGCCGCGGTGCGCTCGGTGTGCTGCGCACGGTTGTGGCCGCGGTGCTGGCGCTGTGCGCCGGGCTGGCTGCGGTGATGGCCGTGACGACCACCTGGATCGATGACACGGTCATGGACCGCGAGGGGTTCTCGGCGCTGTCGGAGGATCTGCTGGCGGATCAGCAGCTGCGCGATGAGATCGAGGCCATGGCCCTGGATTCCGCCTCCCAAGCCATCCAGGACGCCGACACCGGCGACATCCCGGTGGGCGGGATGATCACCGGCTGGGTGGATCGCAGGGTGGGCTCGACCCTGGTCGAGTACTTCGACGGCGATGACTACCCGCAGGACATGCGTGAGGTCATGGAGGGGACCTACGACGCCAATGTGGCCGCCGCCGAGGGGCCCGACGGCGCCCCGGAGGACCTGCAGGTCGACGTCGCCCCGGTCCTGGACGGGCTCTCCGGGTCCATCAGCGACCGACTGCCCTTCGGACTGGAGATCGATCTGTCCTCCATGGATCTGCCCGGGATCGACGGCGGCGTGGCCGAGATCCCCGACTCAGCTACCGGCCCCGCCCTGGATCAGCTCGCCGAGGTCTCGCAGCAGGCGCCGTACTGGTGGATCGCCGCCGGCGTCGCGGCCGTGCTGGCGCTGGTCATCGCCCGGCACCGCGAGTGGATGCTGCTGGGGGCCGGCCTCGGCCTGATCGGCGGCGTGATCGCAGCCGGGATGGCCCTGCAGGGATTCGCCGAGACGACCATGGCCTCCCCGGATCTGGAGGGCGTGGGGCGCACGGTGGTCGATCGGATGTTCGCCGCGCTCGACGCCGGGCTGAATAAGCGACTGAGCCCCTGGCTGTGGGCCGGCGTGGCGTTGTCCGCCGCGGGCGTGGTGCTGGGCGGGCTGCGCCTGACCTGGCGGCTGGGCGGCGACGATTCCCGTGGGGGCTCGGCCACCGGGCTGAGCCGCAGGGGACGGCGGGTCATCGAGGCCTGAGCCTGTGGCGGGCCGCGGGGCGACCCGGTGACATGCATGACATGTCCCCGTCACCTGTTGAGCCCGTAGAATGCGGGACATGTCCGCACCCGTCGCCCTTTCCATGCCTGTCGTCCCCCGCGTGCGCCGCTCTCCGCAGGAGATCGCGGCGGCAGCGCCCGTCGAAGGGGACAAGAAGGTCCTGCTGGCCTCGCCGCGCGGTTACTGCGCCGGCGTGGATCGTGCGGTGATCGCGGTCGAGAAGGCGCTCGAGCACTACGGCGCACCGGTGTACGTCCGCAAGGAGATCGTGCACAACAAGCACGTGGTCCAGACCCTCGAGGCGGACGGCGCCGTGTTCGTCGAGGAGGTCGACGAGGTGCCTGAGGGCTCCCTGCTCGTGTTCTCCGCCCATGGCGTCTCCCCGGCGGTCGTGAGCTCGGCCGCCGAGCGCGGTCTGCAGACCATCGACGCCACCTGTCCGCTGGTGACCAAGGTGCACCGCGAGGCCGTGCGCTTCGCCAAGCAGGGCCGCCAGATCCTGCTCATCGGGCACGTGGGCCACGAGGAGGTCGAGGGCACCTACGGCGAGGCCCCGGACCGCACGATCATCGTCAACGGCCCGGAGGACGTGCCGAGCCTCGAGGTCGAGGACCCCGACAACCTCGTGTGGCTGTCGCAGACCACGCTGTCCGTGGACGAGACCCTGGAGATCGTCACCGCCCTGCGCGAGCGCTTCCCCAACCTGCAGGATCCGCCCTCCGATGACATCTGCTACGCCACCTCCAACCGCCAGGGCGCGATCAAGGAGATCGCCCCGCAGACGGATCTGGTGATCGTGGTCGGCTCGCCGAATTCGTCGAACTCCGTGCGCCTCAAGGAGGTCGCCGCCGAGTACGGCGCAGCCCGCGCCGAGCGCGTCGACACCGCGAACGAGGTCGACGAGTCCTGGTTCGAGGGCGTGCGCACCGTGGGTGTGACCTCGGGGGCCTCCGTGCCGGAGGTCCTGGTCCGCGACGTCATGGCCCTGCTGGCCGAGTACGGCTACGAGGACGTCGAGGAGGTTGTCACCGCAGAGGAGGACATCCTCTTCTCGCTGCCCAAGGAGCTGCGTGCGCGTCTGACGGCAGACGGCGACGCCTCCCGCAGTCTCGGCGGCCGCGGAGCGCGCCCGGCCCGCTGAGCCTGTCGGCCGATCGATAGGTCAGTCCTGCGGCCCTTCCTGCGTCTCCTGGTCCAGCAGCTCCGGGGCTGTGATCGCACGCGGGGTGGACTCGACCGTGGCCGTCTCCAGGCGGTCGTCGGCCGGTGCCGTGACATCCAGGTCGTTGAGGCGACGGGCCGTGGGCAGAACGCGGGTCTCGAGCGAGCCCACGAGCTTGTTGTAGGTCTCCACGGAGCGGCGGATGGACCCGCCCATGGCGCTGAGGTGCCCGCCCACGGTGCCCAGCCGGTCGTAGAGATCCCGCGACAGCTGCAGCAGCTGCGAGGCGTCCTGGGCCAGCGACTCCTGGCGCCAAGAGAAAGCGACCGCCTTGAGCGAGGCCAGCAGGGAGACCGGCGACACCAGGGCCACGCTGCGCGCCGCAGCGTGATCCAGCAGCGAGGGATCCGCCTCCAGCGCGGCCGACAGCGCCGACTCCACGGGAACGAAGCACAGCACCAGCTCGGGGGAGCCGACGGTCGAGGTCCAGTACTTCTTGGAGCCCAGGGCGTCCACGTGCGCTCGCAGGGCATCGGCGTGGCCCTTGAGCAGCTTGGTCCGGGCTGCGAGGGCCTGCTCCGAGCCGTCGTGGCCGAGGTCCTGGGCGCGCAGGTACGAGGCCATGGGGGCCTTGGCGTCCACGATCAGCCGCTGCTCCCCGGGCAGCTTCACGACCATGTCCGGGCGGTGCGCACCGTCCTCGGTCTGCACGTGGACCTGCTCCTGGAAGTCGACGTGGCGCAGCATCCCCGCGGCCTCCACCACACGGCGCAGCTGGACCTCGCCCCAGGCGCCGCGGGCGGAGTTGGAGCGCAGCGATCCGGCCAGTGATCCCGTGACGCGCTGCAGCTCGGCGTCCGCCTCCCGAGCCTGCTCGAGCGCGCGGGAGACCTCCCCGAACTGCTGCGAGCGGTCCTTCTCGAGCCGGGTCACGTGTTCCTGGACCCCGCGCAGCCGATCGGCCAGCGGAGCCAGAGCGGTGAGGACGTCCTGGTCCTGGGCGGAGCGCTCCTCCAGCGCCGCCACGCGCTCGGTCTGCAGCCGGGAGCTCTCCTGCGCGGCGGCAAGGCGGCGCTGCAGCTCGACGTTGTCCTGCCGCATGCTCTCGAGCTCCCGGCCGTCCGCTCCACCGGCCGCACGACGGGACGCAAGCAGCCAGCCCACGGCCAGACCGGCCACCGCGCCTGCGATGAAGAGCACCAGGGGGAGGACGATGTCGAGGGAGGAGGTCTGTTCCATGCGACTCAGATTCTCAGCCCGCTCCGACAGCACAGCGCGGCCCCGTCCTCGGACGGAGCCGCGCTGTGACGAGAACCCTCAGTAGGTCAGAGGCTCCACTCCCAGCCCTCGGTGTCGAAGACGGGGGCATAGATCAGCGTGCCAGAGGAGTCGGTGACATCGAAGACGAGCGAGCCGGAGACGTTCTCGCCCGGACCGATCTCGTTGGTCAGTGATTCTGATCCTTCGAGGCAGGCATAGGTCGCGACCGTGCCGATGTCGTTGGCCGTGCGGCCCGAAGAATCCACGAACTTCCAGTCGTACGGATTGAACATCATGGAGTCGATGTAGAACAGCTCCTCCATGTCCTCGGCGGATCCGGTGCTGGCCGTGATGTCGACCTTGACGAAGGACTCGTTCTCCGGGGCCTCCGCGTAGGGGCTGGTGCACTGGAAGTCGGGCTGGATATCGGTGACCTCGAAGGACAGCGCCTTCTCCCCGGAGGAGGCGGTGAGGCTCGCCTCCTCGCCGATCTGCTTGGGGATGTTGCCGCGCTCGCTGAGGCCGGAGGCGTCGGCGGCAGGCTTGGCCGCCTCGTCATCCTCGACCGCCTTCGACGGCTCGGCGGAGTCTCCGCTGTCGGCTGATGCTGAGTCCTCCTCGGCTTCGGACGACGATTCCGTGGAGGACTGGTCCTCGGCTGGAACCGTCTGCGTGACCGTCACGGTCTCGGGAGCCGGCTGCTCGGCGGAGTCGTCGGATGCCTCAGGGGTGCAGGCGGCCAGGGCCAGAGCCAGGGCGAGCGTGCCGAGGGCAAGGACAGGGGAGCGACGGGGGTGGGACACAGGGGCCTCCGGGTTCTCGGGCATTCAGTCATCGTTCAGGCTGTGTCCAACATCCTAAAAGGTTCGCCATGCGCACCGATGCTCTGACAGCTCAGAGCCACCCGTTGTCCTGCGCAGCACGTGCGGCCGCGGCGCGGTTGGCCGTATGCGTCTTGCTGATCGCCGAGGACAGGTGGTTGCGCACCGTGCCCTGGGACAGGTGAAGGCGGGCGGCCATCTCCTTCACGGAGGCGCCGTCCAGGGCGATGCGCAGGACGTCGCGCTCGCGCTCGGTCAGAGGGCTGCCGCCGGTGATCAGCGACTCCTCGGCCAGGGAGGGGTCGATCACGCGTCCACCGCCGTGGACGGTGCGCACCGCGGCGGCAAGCTGCTCGGCAGGCGTGTCCTTGACGACGAAGCCGCGTGCCCCCGCCTCCAGCGCCCGGCGCAGGTACCCGGGGCGCCCGAACGTGGTGACGATGAGGCTGCGGCACCCGATCCCCGCGTCCCGCAGGGCGGCGGCGGTCTCGATGCCGTCGCGGCCGGGCATCTCGATGTCCAGCAGCGCCACGTCCGCGCGGTGCTCGCGCGCCAGGTCCACGACCTCCGTTCCCGAACCCGTCTGGGCGACGATCTCCAGGTCCCCCTCGAGCTCCAGCAGCGCCGCCAGGGCGCCGCGGACCAGCGCCTGGTCATCGGCCAGCAGCAGGCGGATCTTCTCGGTCATGGCAGCCGCACCTCCAGTCGGGTTCCGGGGCGATCGGGGGAGGCGTCGGCGGCGCTGAGGATCAGCTCGCCGCCTGCCTGGCGCACGCGCTCGCGCATGCCGCGCAGGCCGTTGCCCGTGGCCGCGTCCGGATCGGCTCCGACGCCGTCGTCTTCCACCACCAGTCTGCCGGGTCCGGCCTCCACCGTGCAGACGGTGGCCTGGGCATGGCGGATCACATTGGTCACGGCCTCGCGCAGGCACCAGGCCAGCAGGGTCTGCTGCTCGGCCGGCAGGCCAGCAGGACCGGGCAGCCGCGCCTCGATCTCGGCGGCGTCCAGGGCCGTGCGCGCCGAGCGCAGCTGCGCCGCCCACTCGGGGCTGTGCTGACCGCCGACGGCCTGCCGCACCTCACCGGCGGCCTGGCGGGACAGGGCGAGCACCTCATCGAGCTCGGCGATCGCGCGCTGCGGGTCGCGCTCCACCATCCGGCGAGCGAGCTCGGTCTTGACCGTGATGACGGTCAGCGAGTGCCCCAGCAGGTCGTGGACGTCGCGTCCCAGCGATTCCCGCTGCTGCGCCAGGAGCAGCTGCTCGGCGAGGTCGCGTGTGCGCTCCTCGCGGTCCATCACGGAGGCCAGCACGGCCATCAGGACCGAGGACATGGCGATGACCGGGACGCCCCAGAACAGGTGCTGAGGCCACACCCAGATCAGCAGGGCCGCCGTCAGCGCGTCGAGCACCAGGATCCACATCACGCGGGAGCGCACCGAGGGGAGGCGGAATGCGAGCAGCGCCACCAGGAAGGGGAAGCACCCCAGCACCGACCCGCCCAGCAAGGGTGTCAGCAGAGCGAGGCACAGAGTCAGGCCGAACAGCCACATGAGGGTGGCCGGGATGCGCGGCAGGCGGCTCAGGGCGCCCGGCTCCCACCAGGACAGCACGTAGACGACGGCGAAGAGCAGCAGGAGCCCGATGCCGACGGCCATGGCCGCCGGACCGTGTCCGCTGCGCAGCAGCCCGACCAGGGGGAAGGCCAGGAAGATCAGCCAGATGGAGGCGTAGAGGGTCGATCCGATGCGCTCGTCGCGCGTGGTCTCGGCGGGGGAGATGGTCATGCCCGAGCCGTCGAGCGTCGGGCCGCCAGCAGGGTGGTGACGGCGAAGATCGCGGTCCAGGCGAGCACATTGACCAGAAGCCCCAGCAGGCTGTCCTCCTGCGCGGCGTTCATCCCCTCCAGCTGCGGCCACGACGCCAGCCCCTTCAGCCCGTACATGGGAGTGAACTTGGCGATCTCCAGCAGCGTCCCGGACAGCGGCATGAACAGGTTGCCGAAGAACGCGAGCACCACGAGCAGGCCCGAGGCGGCCCCGACGGCGGACTCCGAGCGGAACAGCAGCCCGAAGGTCAGCCCGTAGAGCGCGAACATGGCCGAGGCCGCCACGGTGATCAGGCCGGTGGCGAGCCAGGTGCCGATCGGGCCGATGTCGGCGCCCGTCAGCGCAGCCACGATGAAGACGACGATCACCGGAAGCGCTGCGATGGCCAGCGCCACCAGGACCTTCGCGGCGGCGTACTCCGCCTGGCGCATGGGAGTCAGCCCCAGCAGTCGGCCCCATCCCTTGGAGCGCTCGACGGCTGCGGTGCCGGCGATGTTGGTCGTGGCCACAGTGGCTCCGTAGACGGCCATGGAGACGGCGATCGTCCCCGCGACATTGCCTGAGCCGGCGGGGAAGTCGCCGAACTCCGTGAGCGCCCCGAACATCAGGTACAGCGCAGAGGGCAGCACGATGACGAAGAACAGGCTCTCGACCATGCGCAGATTCCGTCGCAGGTCGTAGGCGGCGTAGCGCAGGACGGCCAGGACGGGGCTGCGTCGAGCTGCAGAGACAGGCGAGGGCGCTGCCTGCGCGCCGTATGCGGTGGAGGTGGTCATGACGAGGGCTCCTTCATGCGGGTGGACGGCTGCCCGGGGACGCTCAGGCGGCGTCGTCGGCGGTTGTCGAGGTCAGTCCCACGAAGGCCTCTTCGAGGCCGGCCTGGGCGATCAGCAGGTCGCTGGCCCGGGTCGTGGTCAGCAGCGTGCGGGCGATCAGGTCGGTATCGGCGCCGCTGAAGACGGTGCGCTCCGGGGTCTGCTCGATCTGCACGCCCTCGGGAAGCCGGCTCAGCACGGAGGCGGGGTCGCCGTCGTCGGGGTCCCAGCGGCAGGTGACGCGACGCAGCCCGCCCATGGCGCGGATCTGTTCGGTCGTGCCGTCGGCGATGATGCGCCCGGCGCTCACCACGACGATGCGGTCGGCGAACTGCTCCGCCTCCTCGAGGTAGTGGGTGGCGAAGATGATCGTGCGCCCCCGCTGGGCCTCCTGGTGCATGGAGGCCCAGAACTCGCGTCGCACGGTCACATCCATGCCGGCGGTGGGCTCGTCGAGCACGAGCAGCTCGGGCTCGCACAGCAGAGCCAGGGCGAAACGCAGACGCTGCTGCTCGCCTCCCGAGCATTTGGAGACCTTCCTGCGGGCGATGCCGGAGGCTCCGGCACGCTCCAGGGCCTCGTCGACGGGAAGATGGCGGGGATGCTGCGTGGCGACCATCGCCACGGTCTCGCGCACCGTCAGGTCATCCAGCAGGGCTCCGCTCTGCAGCACCGCCGACACCCGACCCTGGTTGACCGCCTGGCGCGGGGGAAGCCCCAGGACGCGGCAGGTCCCGGACGTGGGGTCGGTGAAGCCCAGCACCATATCCAGCGCTGTGGTCTTGCCGGCCCCGTTGGGGCCCAGCAGGGCGACGATCTCGCCTTGGGTGATCGTGAGGTCCAGCCCGTCGACGGCCGCGATCCGGCCGGAGCGTGTACGGAAGCTCTTGTGCAGGTCGGTCAGCTCGACAGCCGGGGGAGCGACGGGCTCCGCGCGGGGGTCTGGGGCATCGGGTGCTGTTCGCATGCCTCCATGGTCCACGGCGCGGGGTGCTTTCCGCCGTCATGAGGTGTCACGACCTGACCATGACAGATGGCCCATATGTGCGGGACGAGCCCGACGGGATCAGTAGATGCCGTCGGGGCTGGTCGCCCTCTGGTTGTAGTCCTTGACCACGGAGGACTCGAGGGGGAGGCTTCCGGGCTCGACGATGCGTCCGCCGGCGATGCTGCGGATCACCACCTTGTTCGTGATCCGGCCGGCCCCGCTGGTGCTCGAGGCGCCGTCGCGGAACGTGAACAGGATCCGCGGGTTCCTGCTGGAGCGCGATTCGCTCGTCACGCGGGTCCCTGCCGGGATCATCCACTGCAGGCGCGTGGTGCGGGTGACGGGATCATATGCGGAGTGGAGGACGCGGCGACGCGAGATGGTCGACGGGGTGGGTGCTCCGAGAGCTGGCGTGGAGTCCTTTCGCGGTGAACTGCGC
>NZ_JALXVH010000025.1 GCF_025149945.1 Kocuria sp. p3-SID1428
CCGCCTCCGGGCCCCGTCCTCCCAGGACGACCGGACCCGGATATGCCAGAAGCCCGGGATCTTCGTGAGGAGGTCCCGGGCTTCTGCCGTGCCCGCAGGCTCGGGGGATCAGCCGCGGTTCAGGCGCAGCACCTGGCTGGCGGGGCGTCGGGTGGCCCGCTCGAGCTCGGCGCGGGAGCGATCGGCTCCATCTGCCCGAGCGGAGGCCTCGGACGGATCCGCCTGCAGATCTGCCGTCATGTCACAGCGGGGCAGCTCGGGCACCAGCGGGCCGATCGAGCGCAGCAGCTCGAGGGTCACGTCCTCGTGCCGGGCCACGGGCACGAAGCCGGGCTCGGTGGGGACCTCGCGCTCACCGGGGACGATCACCACCGGCATGCCGGCGGCAGTGGCCGACTGGGCGCCGGCGATCGAGTCCTCCACGGCGATGCAGTCCTCGGGGGCCGTCATGAGCCGCTCGGCAGCCGTCAGATAGGGCTCCGGGTGCGGCTTGGCGTGCTCCACGTCCTCGCGCGAGACCGCCGCACGGATCGCGTGCGGGGCTGCCGCCGCGGTGCCCGCGATGACCGCGGCCAGCGCATTGGTCACGATCGCGGCGGGGATCGCGGCCTCGGCGAGCTCGTCGAGCAGCTGCCGGCGTGCGGGCAGGAAGGGGACGTGCTCGGCGGTGGCCGCCGCCACCTCGGCGCCGATGCGGTCGGTGACCTCCTGCAGCTCTCCCTGCGCACCGCGATCGAGCATCAGCTGCGCCGACTCCTGGACGGTGCGGCCCAGGGTGGCCATGTCGTCCTCCTCGGTCCACTCCTGGCCGAACGAGCGGGCCACGGTGCGCTTGGCGATGGCCCACTCGGGCTCCGTGTCCACCAGGGTGCCGTCGTGATCGAGCAGGACGGCCTTGGGCCACGAGCGGTGCTGGGGATCCAGCCACTCGAGCAGGGCCAGGGAGAGCTGGCGGTGATCGGCCAGATGGACTGTTCCCCGCTGCGGGTCCACGGGCAGGGCGCCGGGGACGACGACCACGGTCATGCCCGCGGCCTGGGCGGCCTCCACGCCGGAGGGGGAGTCCTCGATCGCGATGCACTGCGCCGGGTCCACCCGCAGGCGGCGAGCGGCCTCCAGGTAGCCCTCCGGGGACGGCTTGGCGGCGATGCCCTGGGCGAGCTCGCGGTCGCCGATGATGACGTCGAACATGTTCTCGGGGCCCTTGGCGGCCGTGTGCTCGGCGATCTCGGTGGTGGCGTTCGTGACGATCCCGGCCGGGATGCCGGCAGCGGCCACCTCCTCGAGCAGCGCCTCGACACCCGGGATGAGCTCCGGGTCCTGCTCGCGCAGCAGCTCGCGGGACAGCAGCACCAGGCGCTCGCCCATGGCCCGGTCCTCGAGATCCACGCCGCGCTCGCGCAGCCGCTGCAGCGTCAGCCCGATCGACCGGCCCATGACATCCTCGGTGTCCTGGGCGGTCCACGTGCCGCCGTGCTCAGCGGCCAGCCGCCGCTTGGCCAGGTCCCAGAGGGGCTCGGTGTCCATCAGGGTGCCGTCGTGGTCGAACAGGACGGCCTGGGGGAAGGTGCGAGGGGACATGCCCCCCAGCCTATCGGCGCGGGGCGCGGACGGATTCCGGCAGCGGACGGATCGGCTCGCTGATCCGGTCGCGGTCGTAGACCACCAGGGCGTCGTTCTCGAGCAGGGTCTCGCTCGCCACGATGTTGCCCGTGCGCTTGTCCCTCGTGCTGCGGCTGACGATGTTGTGCCGACGCACCTGCAGCTTCCCGGTCTGCGGGTCCAGCGCCTCGTAGAACCACCCGTCCTCCTCGCGGACGTGGAACTTCTGGGCCAGCGGAGCATCTGCGCGCAGCTCGCCGCGCAGGTGCTCCTCATCCGTGCGGACCCGGAACTGGAAGGTCATGTCGGTGTCGTTGCGCAGCCGGTAGTCCAGGAAGTTCCACACGATGGAGGTCCCGGTGCCGAACGGGATCTGCCGCTTGAAGTCGGGGAAGAGATCGAGCCCGGAGTGATGGTGGTGCTCCCCGATGCTCAGGGGCGAATGCAGCGCCATCCAGTGCAGGAGGTTGGTGAACTGGCACAGCCCGCCTCCCACCCCGGTCTCCGCGTGGTCGTCGAAGATCACCACGCCGGGCTGGAAGCCGCGTCGGGCGCTGGGCTCGCCCACCAGCCGCCAGAAGGAGAAGGTCTCCCCGGGGCAGATCAGGATCCCGTCCACGTGCGGTGCGGCCAGACCGAGGGAGACGGCCTTGCCCTCCTGCAGCTCAGGCTGCGCATTGCCCAGGCGGCGGCGGATCAGCGAGTTGTGGGTGTAGACCTTGGCCGGCAGCGACTCCCGCGTCGTGTTCTTCGCGAAGCTTCTGCGCCGGAGGCCGTCGGCGATCCTGCGCTGCATCCGGCGGCGGGCGAGGGCGATCTGATAGGTCGTCGGCGAGAGCTCGGAGAAGAGACGGCGTGCCATGATCTGCCTCCTTCGGCGTCGGGGGCACGCCATCCAGGGTAGCCATCCGGTTTGCAGAGGGGAACAGGTGACGCCGAGGGGCGGCGCGGCCTCAGCCGTGGGCGGGGCCCAGGGCCTCGTGGCGGCGGTGCGATGCGGGCTCGAGCTGGAAGGTGGTGTGCTCCACGGCCACGGGGAAGTGCTCCACCGCGCACAGCTGCAGCGCGTCCAGGACGGCGGGCAGGGAGCCGTCATGGAAGCAGTCCTCGTCCACCACCACGTGCGCGGTGAGCACGGGAACCCCGGTGGCCACCACGGAGGCATGCAGATCGTGGATCGCCGCCACGTGCGGGACGGTCTCCAGGTGCTCGCGGACCTCGGCCACGTCCAGTCCGCGGGGGGCGGATTCGAGCAGCACGGAGCCGGACGCGCGCAGCAGCACCAGCGCCCTGGGCAGGATCAGCAGCGAGATCAGCAGGCCGGCCAGGGCATCGGCGCCGGTCCAGCCGGTGAAGTGGATGACAACGGCCGCCGCGATCACGGCGACGGAGCCCAGGGCGTCGTTGAGCACCTCCAGGAAGGCGGCGCGCATGTTCATCGAATCCCCGCGCCCGCCCGACAGCACCAGCAGCGAGGCGATGTTGGCCGCCAGGCCCACGGCGCCGATCACAGCGAGCAGCACCACGTTCGTGTCCGCGGCCGGCGGGGGATCCAGCAGCCGGCGGATGCCCTCGACGATCGCGTAGAGGCCGACCACCAGCAGGACGGCGGCCTGCATGCCCGCGGCCAGGATCTCGGCGCGCAGCCAGCCCCACGTCCGGTGCGAGGAGCTCGGCCTGGCCGCCAGCGAGGCGGCGAGCAGGGCCAGCAGCAGACCGCCGGCGTCGACGAGCATATGGGCGGCATCCACGAGCAGGGCCAGGGAGCCGGTGATCACCGCCCCGATGACCTCGGCGATCAGGATGCTCGACGTGATGGCGAAGGCGATGGCCAGGCGGCGACGGCCCGCACCCGCTGCATGGTCGTGGGAGTGCCCGCCTCCGTGCGCATGGCCGTGGCTGTGGCCGGAGGCCTCTGCGGCGGCGCCGTCGGGGACGGCATGGGCGCTGCGGGTCTGCGCGCAGGCATGGTCGTGGGGGCGGGGGATCGTGGGGCGATCAGCCATGGCACACCTCCTGCAGCACGGGGCCTCGTCGACGCCGACCCTTCCGGAGATTATCACGCCGCCGGCAGCTCCACTGCCGCCGGTGCGGTGCCCGGCCCCGTGAGCGCTGGGCGGGAGCGTCGGAGAGCGCTTCTAGGATGGAGCCATGAGCGACCCGCTGGATGACCCCCGACGCCGCGGAGCCGTCGCCCGGACGGTGCCCCTGCTGGCTCCGGTGATGCCCCTGCTGCTGACCGCCTGGCTCGCGCTGTCCTCCGCGCCCGTCGGCGGGCCCGGGCAGCGCTGGCCGATCTGGCTCGGGGCCCTGGGCGCCCCGCTGGCGCTCCTGCTGTGGATCGCCGCGAGCATGGTGCTCGCCGATGCCCGCCGCTACCTCCAGCGCCGTGCCCGGCCCCTGACCTGCTGGCTCATGGTCGTCGCCTGGGCCCTGGCCGTGGTGCTGGGGGCGCTGCTGCCGGACCTGGTCCACGGCGAGCCCGCCTCGATCTTCCTGGCGGTCTTCCCCGGTGCCACCGCCGGGCTGAGCTCGGGCTTCGCCAACACCGTGGGCGTGCTGATGTTCGCGGCGGCCGCTGCGAGCCTGCTGGCCGCGGCCCTCGACGTCCGCCGCACCCGCCTGCTGAGCCGCGGCGTGCCCCTCACTCCTGAGCCCGAGGACGAGGACCGCCTGCGCGAGCAGTGGCTCGACTCCTTCCGGTGACCGCGCCTGCATCCCTCCCGCCGAACAACGGATCCGCACCATGAACAAGGCCCTGACCGCTCTGCGCGACGGACTCCTGCCGCCGTCCCTGCGAGGCGATGAGCCCGCGGGACAGGGACGTGCTGCGCAGTCGTCGTCGCATGCGGACAGCGGCGTGGTCACGGTCCCCAATGCCTTCACCGCGCTGCGCTTCCTGCTGATCATCCCGGCGGTCATCGCGATCCTGCAGATCCAGGAGCGGCCCTGGATGCCGCTGGTGCTGGTGGCGATCTTCTCGCTGACCGACTGGGTCGACGGCTTCCTGGCCCGACTGCTGGACCAGTTCAGCGAGTTCGGCGCCAAGCTGGATCCGATCGCCGACCGGATCGGCCTGGGGCTGGTGATCATCGCGCTGACGGTCGAGGGCGTGCTGCCGCTGTGGGCGATCCTGGTGATCGCCGCGGTCGATGTGGCGCTTCTGGTCATGCTGGTCCGGCTGCGCCTGCGCGAGGGCATGGCGGTCACCTGGGCGGGCAAGCTGCGCACGGCCCTGACCATGCTGGGCCTGGTGGCGGTGCTGGCCGGGCCGGCCTTCGACTGGTCCTGGCTCACCGCCCTGGGCTCGGTGTGCGTGCAGGTCGGCGCCGTGCTGCACGTGCTCAACGGGATCGGCTACGCACGCACCGCCCTGCGGATCAGCCGCGGCGCATGACCGCCTGCTCCACCCCGGCGGAGTCGGTGATCAGCTCCACGAGCTCGAAGCCGCTGCGCTCGTAGAGCCGGCGGCTTCCCGGGGTGGTCGACTCGAGGCCCACGGGCAGGCCCTCGGCGCGGGCCAGGCCGTGCTCCAGCAGGGTCGAGCCCACGCGACGGCCCTGCGCGGCCGGAGCCACCGTGAGGTAGGACAGGCGCCAGTGCGGCTCCTGGGGGTGCAGGCGGTCGTAGGTGCGGCTGTCCTGCTCCTGCTTCTGCGGGTCCGTCCCCAGGATCTCGCCGGCGCGGCGCTCGGCCTCCCGGGCTGCCGGGTCCTCGTGGGCCTTCGACTCGGGGCGGTCCCAGACGGCCGCACCCAGGATCTGGGGACCCTGATCGCCGTGCAGCTCCGCGACGTCCACCGCAGCATGGGGCAGCCAGACCTGCTCGAGCAGCAGGCGGTAGTGGGCCTCGAGCCGCTTGGTGAGGTCCTCGCCCGGCGCCGCGTGGGCGCGGGCCCACGGATCGTCGGTGAAGGCCAGCGCCATCACTCCGGCGATCGTCTCGAGGTCCTCGGCGCTCGCCGGGCGGACGCGGATCGCGGTCTCGGAGGTGGGCATCGCGGAGCCTTTCGGGTCGGGACTGCGCCGCCACGGCGCCGTCGGGGCAATGGGGCCACACTATCCAGTCCGGCGGCGGCCCCGCAGGGCATTCAGGGCCTGGCCTCCGAGAGCCACAGGGGGATGACGCCGCGCACCACCTCGGTGCCGTCGCGCAGGTGGGCCGTGACCCGCACGGGCACCTCGCAGGGCAGGGGCTGCTCCCAGTCCGCCGGGTCGGTCTCTGCCAGGCAGCGGACGTCGCCGGGGACCTTCGCCACGTAGTCGAGCCGGATGCCCTTGGGGATCCAGCGCGTGCCCTGCGGCAGCGTGGCCTCGGCCAGCAGCCCCATGGCCGCCTCGAGCCCGTTGCCGACCGCCAGGGCGTGCACGGTCCCGATGTGGTTCTGCACCGCGCGCCGCTTGCGGATCTGCACCACGGCGCGGTGCGGGGCCATCTCGAGCACCTGCGGGCGCACGGAGGCGAAGTAGGGGGCCTTGAGCATGTAGGCCAGGGAGAACGCTCGCTTCCCCAGGGGGCGGGCGGCGAAATGCTGGTACAGGCGATAGGTGGAGGTCATGCCCCGATGGTAGAGAAGACAGCGGGAAGAGGTGTCGAACATCACTCCGGTGGCGCAAGCCCGTGCCCATGGTGTATGGCGCAATAAACTTGAGTGGAGTAGACTCAAGTCAAGACAACACAAGAGGCGTCGAGGTCCGCAGGAGTGCAGCGGGCGGCAGCGCCGGAACAAGGAGGAACCTGTGGACACTCAGCTGACCACTCGCTCGCAGGAGGCCGTCTCGGCGGCGGCCGCCGCGGCCTCGACCGGAGGCCACCCGCAGATCGAGCCTCTGCACCTGCTGGACGCGCTGCTGCAGCAGCGCGACGGCGTCGCCGTCGCCATCCTGGAGGCCGCAGGCACGGACGTCGCCGCACTGGCCGCGGCGGTCACCGCCAAGCTCGGCGCGCTGCCGTCGGTCTCTGGCGCCACTGCCAACCAGGCCCAGTTCAACCGCGCCGCCCTGCAGGCGGTCAAGGCCGCCGAGGCCTTCGCCCGCGAGCTCGGGGACGAGTACGTCTCGACCGAGCACCTGCTCTACGGCCTCGCCGAGGGCGAGGGCGCTGCGGCCGAGCTGCTGGCCTCGGCCGGCGCCTCGCCCGCGGTCATCCAGGAGACGATCCCCCAGGTGCGCGGTGACCGTCGCGTGACCTCGCCGGATCCCGAGCAGACCTTCCAGGCACTCGAGAAGTACGGCACCGACCTGACCGCGATCGCCCGCGAGGGCGAGCTGGACCCGGTGATCGGGCGCGACGGCGAGATCCGCCGCGTCATCCAGGTGCTGTCGCGGCGCACCAAGAACAACCCCGTGCTGATCGGCGAGCCCGGCGTGGGCAAGACCTCGGTCGTCGAGGGTCTGGCTCAGCGCATGGTGGCCGGGGACGTCCCCGAGTCGCTGCGCGGCAAGACCCTGATCGCCCTGGACATCGGTGCCATGATCGCCGGCGCCAAGTACCGCGGCGAATTCGAAGAGCGCTTCAAGGCCGTCCTGGATGAGATCAAGGCCTCCGAGGGTCAGATCGTCACGTTCATCGACGAGATCCACACGATCGTGGGCGCCGGCGGCGGTTCCGAGGGCGCCATGGATGCGGGCAACATGCTCAAGCCCATGCTGGCCCGCGGCGAGCTGCGCCTGATCGGGGCCACCACGCTGGACGAGTACCGCGAGAACATCGAGAAGGACGCCGCGCTGGAGCGCCGCTTCCAGCAGGTCTTCGTGGGCGAGCCGTCGGTGGAGGACACCGTCGCGATCCTGCGCGGGCTCAAGGAGCGCTACGAGGCCCATCACAAGGTCCAGATCGCCGACAGCGCCCTGGTGGCGGCTGCGAGCCTGTCCAACCGGTACATCCCGCAGCGCCAGCTTCCGGACAAGGCCATCGACCTGGTCGATGAGGCTGCCTCCCGGCTGCGCATGGAGATCGACTCCGCTCCGGAGGAGATCGACCAGCTGCGCCGCCAGGTGGACCGCCTGACCATGGAGGAGCTGGCCCTGGACGGGGAGACCGACCCCGCATCGGTCGAGCGGCTGGCCGCACTGCGCAAGGACAAGGCGGACAAGCAGGCCGAGCTGGATGTCCTGAACTCCCGGTGGGAGCAGGAGAAGGCCGGGCTGAACCGCGTGGGCGATCTCAAGGCGCAGATCGATGACCTGCGCTCGCAGGCCGAGCGCGCCCAGCGCAGCGGCGATCTGGGGGAGGCCTCGCGCCTGCTCTACGGCGAGATCCCGGCTCTGCAGAACGAGCTGGAGCGCGCACAGGAGCAGGAGGACGCCGCTGCCGATCGCGAGCTCATGGTCTCGGAGGAGGTCACCGCCGATGACATCGCCGAGGTGGTCTCCGCCTGGACGGGCATCCCCGCCGGGAAGATGCTGCAGGGCGAGGCAGAGAAGCTGCTCGAGATGGAGTCCATCCTGGGTCGGCGCCTGATCGGCCAGAAGAAGGCCGTGAAGGCGGTCGCCGACGCCGTGCGCCGCTCGCGCGCCGGCGTCTCCGACCCCGACCGCCCGATCGGCTCCTTCCTGTTCCTCGGCCCCACGGGCGTGGGCAAGACCGAGCTGGCCAAGGCGCTGGCCGAGTTCCAGTTCGACGACGAGCGCGCTCTGGTGCGCATCGACATGTCGGAGTACTCGGAGAAGCACTCCGTCGCCCGTCTCGTCGGGGCCCCTCCGGGATACGTGGGCTACGAGGAGGGCGGTCAGCTCACCGAGTCGGTGCGGCGCCGGCCCTATTCGGTCGTGCTGCTCGACGAGGTCGAGAAGGCCCACCCCGAGGTCTTCGACATCCTCCTGCAGGTGCTCGACGACGGCCGCCTGACCGACGGACAGGGCCGGACCGTGGACTTCCGCAACACGATCCTGATCCTGACCTCGAACCTGGGCAGCCAGTTCCTGGTGGATCCCGAGCTCGACGAGACCGCCAAGCGGGAGGCCGTGATGAACGTGGTCAATGCCTCGTTCAAGCCGGAGTTCCTGAACCGGCTCGACGAGACGATCTTGTTCGATCCGCTGAGCACCGAGGACCTGTCGCACATCGTCGAGATCCAGGTGCGCGAGCTGGCGCGTCGCCTCGAGCCGCGCCGCTTGCGCCTGGAGGTGACCCCGGCGGCCAGCGAGTGGCTGGGGCTAGCCGGGTTCGACCCGGCATTCGGCGCCCGGCCGCTGCGCCGCCTGGTGCAGCAGCAGATCGGCGATCGGCTGGCCCGCGGTCTGCTCGCCGGCGACATCGTCGACGGCGACACCGTCCGCGTGGATGTCGATCCGAGCATAGACAGCGACGGACTGATCGTCACCGCCGAGCGCGACTGATCGTCAGACGCCGCAGCCGCCCGGCGGTCGCCCCTTCCTCCCGTGGAGGGGCGACTGCCAGGTCTCTGCCAGGTAGGGCTGGGTCGATCCAGGAGCGTTCGAACGTGTACCCTGGGGCCACGATTCATACGCACATCACCGGGGCAGCACTGTGTGTCGACTGGCTGCCGACCGGAACCGAGAGACAGAGGGGGTCACGCTCATGGGGCGCGGCCGTCAAAAGGCGAAGGCAACGCGACAGGCTCGGGAGATGAAGTACTTCACCCCCGACACCGACCTCACCGCACTGCAGCGCGAGCTGCGGCAGTCGGGGCCGACCGAGAGTCGGCGCCCGGCGTTCGAGGACGACCAGGACAGCGCGGTCGACTCGCACTCCGAGGATCAGGACAGCTACGAGTACGACGATCGTCGCCGCTGAGCCTCCCCTCTCCTGAAGAGGTCTGAACGGCCCCGCCGGTGCGACCGGCAGTCGAAGAGCCCCCCACCGTCCGGTGGGGGGCTCTTCGACTGCCTGGTGCTCCCGGAGCTGACTCCCCGCGGGGCACGAGGGTCATGGGCAGGAAGGTGTGGGTAGCGCGGCCGCGATCGAAGGCCTGCAGGTGCGACCTCTCACCCGGGGCCCCGGGCTCATTCGGCGTAGTCGCCCACCAGGTGCACGGCGCCGCCGTCGACGCCCTTGGCGCCCTGGACCCAGTCCGGGCCCTCGCCCAGGCCGTCGGCCGGCAGGTCCTCGACCTGGCCCATGATCCAGGCGTCCATGCCGCGGGAGTGCAGTCGGGCCAGGGCGGAGTCGGCCGCGGACGGATCGACGACCGCGATCATGCCCACGCCCAGGTTCAGCGTGCGCTCCAGATCGGGCTGCGGGACGCCGCCCAGCGTGCCGATCAGCTGGAAGACCGGCGGAACCGACCAGGTCCCTCGATCGACCACTGCCACGGTGCCCTGCGGCAGCACGCGGGCCAGGTTGGCGGCCAGTCCTCCGCCGGTCACGTGGGTGAAGCCGCGCACACCCGAGCCGGTCGAGCCGTCGGGGCCGTTGACGGGGAAGGTGCGGGCCAGGTCCAGGACGTCGGCCGCGTAGACGCGGGTGGGCTCGAGCAGCTCCTCGCCCAGGGTGCGCCCGAACTCCTCGACCTCGCGCTCGAGCGACCAGCCGGCCACCTCCAGGACGCGGCGGACCAGGGAGTAGCCGTTCGAGTGGATGCCCGATGAGCCCATGGCGATCAGGACGTCGCCCGCGCGCACGCGGTGCGGCCCGAGCAGCTCGTCGGCTTCAACCACGCCGGTCGTGGCGCCGGCGACGTCGTACTCGTCCGGGCGCAGCAGACCCGGGTGCTCGGCGGTCTCCCCGCCCACCAGGGCGGCGCCGGCCGCGGAGCAGGCGGCGGCGATGCCGCGCACGATATCGGCGATGCGCTCGGGCACCACCTTGCCCGTGGCGATGTAGTCGGTCATGAACAGCGGCTCGGCGCCGACCACCACGATGTCGTCGACGACCATGCCGACCAGGTCCCAGCCGATGGTGTCGTGGATGTCCAGGGCCTGGGCGATCGCGACCTTGGTGCCCACTCCGTCCGTGGAGGAGGCCAGGTACGGCTTGCGGTAGCCGGTCAGCGCGGAGGCGTCCCACAGCCCGGCGAAGCCGCCGAAACCGCCGACGACCTGGGGCGAGTGGGTGTCCTGGATGGCCGCACGCATCAGCTCGACCGCGCGGTCGCCGGCCTCGACGTCGACGCCGGCCGAGGAGTAGGTGATGCTCTGGGCCGCGTCGGTGCTCTTGTGGTCGGTCACGATGCTCCTGGGATGGCGTGGGATGACGTGGTCGTGGGGATCTGGCGGTGCGGGCCGGCGGCCGCGCTCAGCCCTGGGACGGGCTGTGCTCGTCGGAGGTGCGGGTGTCGCGCTCCAGGACCAGGTCCTCGAGCTCGGCATCGGGCCCCGGATCGCAGGATCCGACCTCCGAGGAGATCTCCGCGTCCTCGGCCAGCTGGATGCGCTCGCCCGAGGCCTCCTCGACGGTCTCCTCCGCGCTCGCCTCGGCGGCGGCCTCCGAGCGTCCGTGCGGTGCCGCGGCCGCGCGCCGGGCCTCCACGACTGACTTGCCGAGGGCGTCGGCCGCTGGCAGCTCGGTGGGGTAGCGCCCGGAGAAGCAGGCGGTGCACAGCTCGGAGGGCTCCTGCCGGGTGGCCTCGATCATGCCGTCCTCGGAGATGTAGCCCAGGGAGTCGGCGCCCAGGGAGGCGCGGATGTCGTCGACGGCCAGCCCATTGGCGATCAGCTCCGCGCGGTTGGCGAAGTCGATGCCGTAGAAGCAGGGCCACTTGATGGGCGGCGAGGAGATGCGCACGTGGACCTCGGCGGCTCCTGCCTCCCGCAGCATCCGCACCAGCGCGCGCTGGGTGTTGCCGCGCACGATGGAGTCATCGACCACGATCAGCCGCTTGCCGGCGACCACGGACTTCAGCGGGTTGAGCTTCAGGCGGATGCCGAGCTGGCGGATCGTGTCCGAGGGCTGGATGAACGTGCGGCCCACGTACGAGTTCTTGACCAGCCCGTTGCCGAACGGGATGCCGGAGGCCTCGGCGTAGCCGATCGCCGCCGGCGTCCCGGACTCGGGAGTCGGCATGACCAGGTCGGCCTCCACCGGGTGCTCACGGGCCAGCGCGCGGCCCATGTCCACGCGGGATTCGTAGACCGAGCGGCCGTGGATCGCGGTGTCCGGCCGGGCCAGGTAGACGTACTCGAAGACGCAGGCGGCGCGACGGACCTCGGCGAAGCGGTGCGAGCGCAGCCCGTCCTCGTCGATCGCGATGAACTCGCCGGGCTCGACCTCGCGCACGAACGAGGCGCCCACGATGTCCAGGGCTGAGGTCTCGGAGGCCACGACCCAGCCGCGCTCGAGGCGTCCCAGCACCAGGGGCCGGATGCCCTGGGGGTCGCGGGCGGCGTAGAGGGTGTGCTCGTCCATGAAGCTCAGGCAGAAGGAGCCCACCAGCTGGGGCAGCAGTGCCAGCGCCGCCTCCTCGAGGGAGCCGTGCGGGTGCTCGGCCAGCAGCGAGGTCACCAGCGCCGTGTCCGTGGTGTTGCCGCGGGCCATCTCACCGCGCGACGGGAATCCGGACTTGTCGATGAGGCGGTCGTAGAGCTCCGCGGAGTTGGTGAGGTTGCCGTTGTGGGCCAGGGCGACCGTGCCGTGGGGAGTGGCGCCCAGGGTCGGCTGCGCATTGGTCCAGGTCGAGCCGCCGGTGGTCGAGTAGCGGCAGTGCCCCACGGCCATGTGCCCGATCAGGGTGTTCAGCGTGGTCTCGTCGAAGACCTGGGAGACCAGGCCCATGTCCTTGTAGACGCTGATCCGCTCGCCGTTGGAGGCCGCGATCCCCGCGGACTCCTGGCCCCGGTGCTGGATCGCGTAGAGGCCGAAGTAGGTCAGCTTGGCGACGTCCTCGCCGGGGGCCCAGACGCCGAAGACCCCGCACTCGTCCTGGGGGGCCTTGTCGTCGTCGAAGGTCTCGTGGGTCAGTCGTCCATCGGGTCGCAGCACGGGTTCAGTCTCCCACGTCGGCGGATCGGTCATGCGGCGCGGCGCCGGGGCGCTCGCCGCCCTCGTGGGCAGGGGACTCACGGCGGTCCTGCTCTCCGGGCCTGCCTGACTCCACATGGGCCTGCACGTCCCGAGCCCGGCGCACCGAGAGGCGGTCGGCGAGCACATAGGCCACAGCGCCCAGGGCCATGCCGAGCAGTCCGAAGATCACGGCCATGTAGCCGATGACCTGGGCGGTCGTGAACTCCACGCTGCCCGATCCGACCACTCCGATGACCAGGCCTGCGATCAGCCCGATCACCGCGCCGGTGCTCAGGAACACGGAGACCCTGGGCGCCCTTCGCAGGCTGAGGGTGGTGAGCCGGTCCTGGTCCTCGGCGGAGGCCGCGGAGCCGTGAGGAGGCGTGGTCGGGGAGTCAGCGGAGGGCATGGGTCTCAGGATAACGGCCGCGGAGGCATGCACCTTCCGCCAGGGCGAACCCTGCGAGGAGGTGTGCGTCTCAGGGGCCGATCAGCGGCAGGACGCCTGAGAGGTCGGTGCGCGTCCCGGACGCCGCGACCCGGCGCTCGGCCACGGCATCCGCCCAGCTCAGGCGGCCCGTGGCCAGCTCGAGCCACGTCCGGGCATCGGTCTCGACCACGTTCGGCGGCGTGCCGCGGGTGTGGCGAGGGCCCTCGATGCACTGGGTCACGCCCAGCGGAGGCACCCGGACCTCCACCGAGTTGCCCGGCGCGCGCTCGGCCAGCTCCTCGAGGGTGAAGCGCACGGCGGTGGCCACCGTGCGGCGCGGGGGCTCGTCCTCGCGCCGCCACGCGGCCACGGCCAAGGTGCCGTCGGCGGGGTCGATCCGGCGCCGGGCCATCAGCTGCGCCTCCGCGCGCCCGCCGGCTCGATCGGGCCCTGGCCGTGCTCGGCCAGCTCCTCGACGACGGCCGGTGCCAGCTCGAAGCCGCCCACGAGCTCTCCGGCGCCCGTGATGCGCTCGGCGACGTCCTCGATCACGGGCCGGGCCCGCCCGGGGTCGATCGCCCCGGCGGCGACCAGCAGGTTCAGGCCCACGAGCGCGTTGACGCGGCTGGAGCCGTCGAGGGTCTTGACGGCCACGGAGTATCCGCCGGTGGTGCCCAGGCCCAGCACTCCCTCGGCGCCGAGCTTGGCGATGACGTCGAGCTGCTCCATGATCACGGTGTTCGACCGGCCAGGGCCCTCGACGAACTCGGGGTAGTCGAGCATGGCGGTGGCGACCGTGGCCATGCGGGCCTCGGCGCGGATGTTGCGCGCGGCGGCCCCCAGCGACGAGTACGCCCGGCCCAGCCCGCTCAGCGAGACGGCGGCCAGGGGAGCCCCGCAGCCGTCGACCCCCACCAGGGCCGGCTGCTCGCCGGTGACCTCGGCGATCACGCGCAGGACCTCCTGCTGCAGCGGGTGCTGCGGATCCAGGTAGGTCTGCGGATCCCAGTCGTTGACCGCGCAGGCGGCCAGGAAGGCCGCGTGCTTGCCCGAGCAGTTGTAGAACAGGGGCGAGTCCTTCTCCTGGGGGCGGTGCCGGCCCACGGCGGGGCACTGCAGCGTGGCCTCCTCGACGCCTGCCTCCTCGAGGATCGAGCGCACAGCGGCGACCTGGTCGTCGTCGGCCCGGTGGGACCCGGAGGCGATCGCGATCTGGCCCAGGCTGAGGATCGCCCCCGCGTTCATGGCGGCGATGGTCTGGAACGGCTTGAGCGTCGAGCGCGGGAAGATCGGCGTGTCGACATCGCCCAGGCTGATCAGCCGCCGTCCGTCCGGACCCGTCACCACCGCGGAGCCGAGGTGGCGGGTCTCCACGAAGCCGCTGCGCCGCAGGAGGGCGATCTCCACGGCGGAGGAGGCGGCGAAGGTCTCGTCGGGGCTCGGATTCTGCGTCGTCATGGCCCCAGTATCGGTCATCCGACGGCCCGCGCGCCCGGCCGCTGGTCGGCACTAGGCTGGGCACGTGAAGATTCTGGTCATCGGCTCAGGCGGTCGAGAGCACGCCATCGTCCGCACCCTCCTGCGAGATCCGGCCGTGAGGGAGGTGCACTCAGCCCCCGGCAACGCCGGGATCTCCCGGGATGCGCCGGTCCATCCGGTCGACGCCCAGGATCCCGCTGCGGTCCTGGGCCTGACGCGCTCGATCGGCGCGGACCTGGTGGTCATCGGCCCGGAGGCTCCGCTCGTGGCCGGAGTGGTCGATGCCCTGCGGGCCGAGGGCATCGACGTCTTCGGGCCCTCGGCGCAGGCCGCGCGGCTGGAGGGCTCCAAGGCCTTCGCCAAGGAGGTCATGGAGCAGGCCGGGGTGCCCACGGCGCAGGCTCGGACCTGCACCACGGAGCAGCAGGTCCAGGACGCCCTCGACGAGTTCGGCGCCCCGCACGTGGTCAAGGACGACGGCCTGGCCGCCGGAAAGGGCGTCGTGGTGACCGAGGATCGCCAGGCGGCCCTGGCGCACGCGCTGGCCTGCCTGGAGGCGGGCTCGGCCGTGGTGATCGAGCAGCACCTGGACGGTCCCGAAGTCTCGCTGTTCGTGCTCTGCGACGGCACCGAGGCCGTGGCGCTGACCCCGGCCCAGGACTTCAAGCGGATCTTCGATGGCGACGAAGGCCCCAACACCGGAGGCATGGGCGCCTACACGCCGCTGCCGTGGCTTCCGGCCGGCTTCGCCGACGAGGTCGTGGCGACCGTGGCCCGTCCGGTGCTCGAGGAGATGGCCCGCCGGGGCACCCCGTTCAACGGCGTGCTGTTCTGCGGCCTGGCCGTGACCGCCGAGGGACTGAAGGTCATCGAGTTCAACGTGCGCTTCGGCGACCCCGAGACCCAGTCGGTGCTCGCCCGGCTCGAATCGCCCCTGGGGCAGCTGCTGCAGGCGGCGGCCCGCGGAGAGCTGGCTCAGCAGAAGGCCTCGCCGGACGACGGCCCCCTGCCGCTGCGCTGGAGCCCTCGCAGCTCGGTCACCGTGGTCGTGGCCTCGGCCGGCTACCCGGGCACCGTGCGCACCGGCGATCCGATCACCGGGATCGAGCAGGCCGAGGCGCTCGAGGGCGTGGAGGTCATCCACGCCGGCACCGCCCACGGCACCGGGGCGCAGGGCGACCAGGTGCTCAGCGCCGGCGGCCGGGTGCTGTCGGTCGTGGCGCTGAGCGACGACCTGGCCCAGGCCCGCGAGAGGGCCTACCGCGGCGTGGAGCTGATCGGGTTGGAGGGCTCGCAGCACCGCACTGACATCGCCGAGGGCGCGCTGCGCGCCGAGGCTCGAGCCCAGCAGGATGTGGCCCCTGCCGCCGCGCAGGGCGCAGCCCAGGAGCGCGGTCAGACCGAGCACCCCGAGTTCCCGGGCCATCCCGCACCGCCGCAGCTGCCGGGGTGGAGGCACATCTACTCAGGCAAGGTCCGCGAGCTCTACGTCCCCGAGGACGAGTACATGGCGGCCACGGGCGTGTCCGTGGGCGATGACGCCGAGTACCGCGCCGGAAGCGTGCTGGTGCTGGCCACCGATCGCATCTCGGCCTTCGATCAGGTCCTGCCCACCGAGATCCCGGACAAGGGCGTCGTGCTGACCCAGCTGTCGCTGTGGTGGTTCGAGCAGCTCAGCGAGGTCCCCAACCACCTGTGGAGCACCGATGTCCCGGAGGAGGTCCGCGGACGGGCGGTGATCTGCAAGAACCTCTCGATGTTCCCGGTCGAGTGCATCGTGCGCGGCTATCTGACCGGCTCCGGGCTCAAGGACTACCGCCGCGACGGCGAGATCTGCGGCGTGGCCCTTCCCGAGGGGCTGGAGGACGGCTCGCGGCTCGAGGAGCCCATCTTCACGCCCACGGGCAAGGCGGAGGTCGGCGAGCACGACCTCCCCATCACCTTCGAGGAGATGTCCGAGGGCATGGGCACGGCCGTCTCGGAGCGGCTGCGCGAGCTGAGCCTGCAGATCTACGCCCGCGCCGAGGCGATCGCGCGCGAGCGGGGGATCATCCTGGCCGATACCAAGCTCGAGTTCGGCCTGGACTCCTACCGCGGGGCCATCACCCTGGGCGATGAGGTCCTGACACCGGACTCCTCCCGGTTCTGGGATGCCGAGACCTGGCAGCCGGGGCGCTCGCAGCCGTCATTCGACAAGCAGTACGTGCGCGACTGGCTGCGCAGCGAGGCCTCCGGCTGGGACGGCCAGGGTCTGGCGCCCGCTCTGCCGGCCGACGTCGTGGAACCCACGCGGACCCGCTACATCGAGGCCTTCGAGCGGCTCACGGGGCGCAGCTTCAGCACCGACGGGCCCTTCCTGGAGGTCGACGCCGTCGACTGATCGACACCGCCGCACGGCCTCGGAGCTCAGTCCTCGGAAGAAGATCTCGAGAACCTGGACCAAAGTCCATAGTGCGAATGCATGGAGTCATCGGATACTCGTAGTGAGCGAAAGCCGTGACGACCAGACGCGGCTGAACGACTCGGTGAGGAACTCCTCGCCGCACCCCCGGGATGTTCCACCTCCCGGAGCCAGGGCGCAGCGCGGAGTCCGGATCGGTATCGCTCCTGAAGGACCTTCGAGGTCTGGTGCTCTCCCCACCGCCTCGGTTCCGGGCAGCCGCGCGAGGACTGGATCCCCTCGCAGGACGGCGCGGAGCAGGTCCCTGAGGTGGAACGACGAGCGGCCCCTTCTGCCCATGGAGGGGCCGCTCAACGTTTCCCGGGGTCTTCTCAGCGCCGCTCGGGCAGGGCCGAGAGGTGCTCGTGGATCAGCGAAACCGCCGCCGCCCCCTCGCCGGTGGCCGAGGCGACGCGCTTCATGGATCCCGCACGCACGTCGCCGGCGCACAGCACGCCCGGCACCGCGGTGGACAGCTGCGCAGGCGGCACATCCCCCTGCCAGTGCTCGGTGGGGATGTCCGGGCCGGTGAGCACGAAGCCCCGCTCGTCCAGGCACACCGCCTCGGGCAGCCAGTCGCAATGCGGGGGGGCCCAGCATCACCACGAGCGCGGAAAGCACGAGCAGGTCGTGGTGAGGGACATCGGCCGGGATGATGAACACGGCGGCGATCGTGACGACGCGGCGCATCCCGGCCCAGCCGGTGAGGATCGCGTAGGACCAGGGCTCCCGGTCCGCGGGTGCGGTGCGCAGCCCACGCAGCCAGTGGGTCAGCAGGACCCAGGCCATGCGGGTGACGATGACCGCGGCGAGCACGCCGGCGCAGACGAGCACCACGCGCGACCGGGCGACCGTGACGTCCAGGCCGGTGACGATCGAGACCACCTGCAGGTCGATCAGCAGGAAGATCGCGTGCTCGAGCAGGAAGGCCACGGTGGTCCAGGTGGTCCGCTTCGTGATCCGGGACCCCGAAGCCTGCACAACGGGAGCCTTGTGCCCGATCAGGGCGCCCCCTCCGGCGGCGATGAGGAAGTCCAGGGAGATCGAGCCCAGGCCCACCGCACCCGTGATCGCCGCGATCGCGGTGCGCAGTGAGACGAGCGCGGTGGCGTCATTGAGCAGGGATTCGCCCTCGAGCACGGTCACGATCCTGCGGGGCAGTCCGATCCGCCGGGCTACGGCGCTGGCGGACACGGCATCCGGTGGGGCCACCACCGCGCCCAGCGCCAGGGCCACCGGCCAGGGGATGTCTGGCATCAGCAGGTGCAGGACCCAGCCGACGGTGAAGGTGGTGACGACCACCGTCGTGACGGACAGCAGGATCACCGAGGTCAGGTTCGCCCGGATGTCGATGATCGAGGTCTGCAGCGCCGAGGACTGCAGCATCGGCGGCAGAAGTCCCACGAGCACGAGCTCGGGACCGAGCTCGACGACCGGAACGAAGGGCAGCAGCGAACCGATCACGCCCAGCGCGATGAGGACCATGGGCGCGGGCAGCTGCAGCCGCTCGCTCAGGGCAGTGCCGGCGAGGAGGGTGACGACGATGCCGACAAGCAGCAGGGCGGTGTGAGTGCGGACTTGATAGTCAGTGCGGGACCGGGCGGCGGAGGCTCGGCTCCGCGGGTACGACGAAGGCCCCGGCCCATGTCCTGGGTCCGGGGCCTTCGCCCTGGTGAGTGTCGGGATGACAGGATTTGAACCTGCGACCTCCTCGTCCCGAACGAGGCGCGCTACCAAGCTGCGCCACATCCCGATTGCGCCGGACTCGCGTCGCGGCAACCCTGCCAGTGTAGGGGCATCCGAGGGGGAAGTGAAATCAGCCTCGCGCGGGCAGTCCCTCAGGCGCTGATCGACAGGAAGGTCTCGCGCATGCGCTGGGGGTCCGGTTCCAGGCCGGTGAAGTGCCGGAAGGCGTCCACGGCCTGGAACACCGCCATGCGACCGCCGTCCAGGACCCGGCAGCCGCGGGCCTCGGCCTCCTCCAGCAGCTGGGTGCGCAGCGGCATGTAGACGATCTCGGCAACCCACTGCCGAGGTTCCAGCACTGCGGTGTCGAAGGAGGTCCCCGGGTGGGCCGACATCCCCATGGGCGTCGCATTGACCACGCCGTCGCAGCCCGGCAGGATCTCGGCGACCTGCTGCGGGGGCAGGGCGCGCGCCGCGGCGCGGCCGGCCGCGAGGTTCAGCGAGTCCACGAGCTCCTGCGCGTGCTGCGGATCCAGGTCGCTGACGAGCAGCTGCCCGACGCCCATGGAGACCAGCGCCGAGGCCACCGCTGTGCCGGCCCCGCCGGTGCCGATCTGCAGGACCGTCTCCGTGGTCACGCCGGACAGCCCGTCGAGGAAGCCGCGGCGGAAGCCGGAGACGTCGGTGTTGTGCCCGATCAGGGCCCCGTCCGCCCGGATCACGACGGTGTTGGCCGCACCCAGGCGGCGGACGTCATCGTCGATCTCGTCGAGCAGCCCGACGACGGCGCGCTTGTGCGGGTGCGTGATGTTCAGCCCGTCGAAGCCCAGGTCCCGAGCAGCGTGCAGGACCTCCGCCAGGGGGCGATCCCGCAGACCGGGGGAAAGGGTGTCCAGGCGCCGGTAGATCGTGGGCAGCCCCTGGGCCATGCCCTCGGCCTCGTGCATGGGGGGAGTGCGCGACAGCGAGATGTCGTCGCCGATCAGTCCCAGCAGCAGGGTGCGCTCGCTCATGCCACTGCGTCCTGCCCGTAGCGGGTCATCAGGAGCTCCAGCGCGTAGAGGTAGCCGTGGGCCCCTGCCCCGGCGATCACGGCCTCGGCCACCGGGGAGAGGTAGGACAGGTGGCGGAAATCCTCGCGGGCGTGCGGGTTGGACAGGTGCACCTCGACGGTCGGCAGCTCGGAGGCCTTGACGGCGTCATGGAGGCTGACCGAGGTGTGGGTCAGCCCCGCGCCGTTGAGCACGCAGCCCAGGTGCGTGCCGCGGGCCTTCTGAAGGGCATCGATCAGCTCGCCCTCGTGATTCGACTGCAGGAACTCGACCTCGACGCCCAGGGACTCAGCGCGCTCGACGACCAGGGCCCGGATGTCCTCCAGCGTCTGCGAGCCGTAGATCTCCGGCTCGCGGGTGCCGAGCATGTTCAGGTTGGGCCCGTTCAGGACCAGGATGCGGGGGCGGGTCATGGGTGGGTCTCCTTCTCGGGGGACTGCTTCGGTGGCAGGGTCGCGATGAGCGGATGCGTGGGGCTGGCTGTGCTGATGTGCTCTGTTCGGGTGGTGCGGCCTCAGCTGGGTCTGGGCGGCAGCACGGCTGAGAGCTGCTCGGCTGCCCGTCGCAGCAGGGGGAGGCGGGACTCCAGCGCTTCCCGGTCGCTGCGGAAGATCGGGGCGGCCAGCCCGAGGGCGGCGATCAGTCTGCCGGAGCCGTCGAGTACGGGCACGGCGATCGCGGCCACGCCGTCGTCATACTCCTGCGACTGGGCCGAATATCCCTGCTCGACGGTCTCGGTCACGAGCTCGCGCAGCCGCTCGCGCTGCGCCACGGTGGACGTGGTCCGAGCAGTGAGGGGGATCGTCCGGAGCAGCTGCTCGCGCTCCTGCTCCGGGGCGAAGGCCAGCAGGACCCGTCCCAGCGCCGACGAGTGCAGGAACCCCTGATCTCCTGGGTCCGTGGTGACGCGGAACTCGGGGCCGTCGATCTTGGCGGTGGTGAGGAAGCGATCGCCGTGCAGCACTGCCAGGAGGCAGCTCTCACCGGTGACCTCCACGACGCCCTGAAGCACCGGGGAGGCGGAGGCGTCGAAGCCGCGGGCGTGGGCGACTTTCTGTCCGAGCTGGAAGACCGGCAGGCCGAGCCGATAATGCTTGTCCTGGTTCGAGTACTCCGCGAAGCCCGTGTCCACCAGCGTGCGAAGCAGCCGGTACGCGGTGGAGAAGTGGTGCCCCGAGGCGTCGGCGAGCTCGCGGGCGGTCGCGCCGTCAGGGTGCTCGCCGAGCAGGCGCAGCATGTCCGTCGCCTTGCCCACGGTGCCTGTGCCCTGTGCCGTCATGAGCGTCCTCTCCGGATGGTGTGCTTGACAGGCGGTGTCGCCTGGATCACAGTAGCGTATCAGCATTCGGAAGTTATTTCCGAAATTTGAAAATTCTGCACTCGAGATCTGTCATCGAGGGCGCCGAATGCACCCACCGCTCACGTGAGGAACCGCCATGACCGACGCGACCACGGCCGCGCCCCAGCCCACGAGCCCGCCTCCTGGCAAGACTCCGCGCAAGGCCGCGCTGTCCAGCTGGGTCGGCTCCGCCCTGGAGTACTACGACTTCGCTGTCTACGGCACTGCCGCCGCTCTGGTGCTCAACCACCTGTTCTTCCCTGCGGACACCAGCCCGGGCGCTGCGATCCTGTTCTCCATGGCCACCGTGGGCGTCGCTTACGTGGTCCGTCCCCTCGGCGCCCTGATCATGGGCCCGCTGGGCGATCGCATGGGCCGTCAGTTCGTGCTGATGCTGACCCTGTTCCTGATGGGAGGGGCCACCTTCGCCGTCGGCCTGCTGCCGACCTATGAGCAGGCGGGCCTGCTGGCGCCGATCCTGCTGACCCTGTGCCGCGTCATCCAGGGCCTGTCCGCCGCCGGCGAGCAGGCCAGCGCGATCTCGGTCTCGCTGGAGCACGCCGATGAAGAGCACCGCGCCTTCACCGCCAGCTGGACGCTGCAGGGCACCCAGGCCGGCACGCTGCTGGCCACTGCCGTGTTCATCCCCTTCACGCTGATCCTCACCGAGGATCAGCTGATGAGCTGGGGCTGGCGCATCCCGTTCTACGTCTCCGCCCTGGTGGTCGTGACCGCCTGGGTCATCCGTCGCACCCTGGAGGAGCCGCCCAAGTTCCACGAGGTCTCCGCGCAGCTCGACAGCGGCTCGACCAGGGCGCCGAGCCCGCTGGGCATCCTGTTCCGCTATCACAAGGCGGCGGTGGCGCGCGTGGCCCTGGCGGCCATGGTCAACACCGTCAACATGGTCTTCACCGTCTGGTCGGTCTCCTTCGCGACCTCCGTGGTGGGCCTGGACCGCTCGACCATGCTGCTGGTGCCCGTGGCGGTCAACGCCGTGGCGCTGCTGGCCATCCCCCTGGCGGCGCTGCTCGCGGACCGGATCGGCCGCAAGCCGGTGTTCATCGCCGGCGCCATCGGCGCAGCCGCCTGCATGTACGGCTACCTCGGTGCGGTCCACAGCGGCAGCTGGCCGCTGATCTTCCTGCTCGGCATCCTGATGTCCGGCTGCTTCTACTCGCTGGCCAACTCGGTGTGGCCGGCGTTCTACGCCGAGATGTTCCCCACTGCTGTGCGTGTGTCGGGCCTGTCGCTGGGCACGCAGATCGGCTTCGCGGTCTCGGGCGGCATCGCTCCGGCCCTGTCGGCCTATCTGGCCGGTGAGACCGGCGAGAACTGGATGGGCGTGGCCCTGTTCGTGACCCTCATGTGCCTCCTCTCGGCAGGCGCGGCGCTGAGCGCGACGGAGACCGGTTACCGCACCCTGGACAGTCTGGACGACCTGCACACCACCCGCACCGAGGCCATCGATCTCAAGGCCATCGAGACAGCACAGGCCCGTGCGGCCCAGAAGGAGGCAGCCGGCCGATGAGGACATCCATCGCCACCGTGTGCCTGTCCGGCACGCTCGCCGAGAAGATGCGCGCCGCCGCCGACGCCGGGTTCGACGGGATCGAGATCTTCGAGCAGGATCTCGTCGTCTCGCCGCACACCCCGGCGCAGATCCGGCAGCGCGCCGCCGATCTGGGGCTGAGCCTGGATCTCTACCAGCCCTTCCGGGATCTGGACGGGGTCGAGGAGGACGTCTTCCGGGACGGCCTGCGGCGCCTGGAGGCCAAGCTGGGCGTGACCCGGGAGCTGGGCATCGACACGATGCTGCTGTGCTCCAACGTGGGCACGGCCACGATCGGCGATGACGAGGTCTGCGCCGAGCAGCTCCGGAGGGCGGGAGAGCTGGCTGCCGGCTACGGCATCCGGCTGGCCTACGAGGCACTGGCCTGGGGCAGGTTCGTCAACGACTTCGAGCATGCCGCTCGGATCGTGCGGATGGCGGATCACCCGAATGTGGGCACCTGCCTGGACAGCTTCCACATCCTCTCCCGGGGCTGGGATCCGGCGCCGATCGAGCAGCTGGATGCGCGCACCGTGCTGTTCGTCCAGCTCGCGGACGCGCCGCTGCTGAGCATGGACGTCCTGTCCTGGTCGCGGCATCACCGGGTGTTCCCCGGTCAGGGCGGCTTCGATCTGGTCGATTTCATGGTGCACCTGCACCGCTGCGGCTACGACGGACCGGTGTCGCTGGAGATCTTCAACGACTCCTTCCGCCAGGCCGACGTCGCGCGCACCGCCGTGGACGGGCTGCGCTCGTTGCGCTGGCTCGAGGATCGAACCCTGGCCCGCCTGGTCGAGCTCGGCGAGGTCGAGACCGGCACGGCTCCGGGACAGGACCGGGACGACGCCGTCGGGACCGCCGCCGAGCGCGACGGCGCCTCCGATCGCCCGGGTACGGGGCCCATGCGGCTGCGAGCCCTGCCTCCGTCGGTTCAACCCCGTGGCTGGGGCTTCGTGGAGCTGCGCACCGGCAGGCTGGGGGAGACCTCGCGCATGCTGCACCAGCTCGGTTTCGCCCTCGGCGGGCATCACCGCAGCAAGGAGGGCGTGCAGCTGTGGGTCCAGGGCCAGGCCCGCGTGATCGTGGTGGACCTCGGCTCCACCGGGCAGGGCACGAGCCTGGCGGGGCTGGCCTTCGAGGTCCCGGACATCGAGGCCGCCGACAATCGCGCCCATCTGCTGGGGGCTCGTGGGGTGCAGCGCAGTCGGCGCCAGGATGAGCAGGATCTGCGTGGCGTGTTCGCCCCCGACGGCACGGAGATCTTCTTCTGCCCGCAGGAGCCGAGCCAGGTGCCGAGCTGGACGCTCGAGTTCGGGCTGGAGCCCGCGCAGGGACCGGCCCAGCGGGGGCCGGCGATCATGGGGATCGACCACGTGAACACCGCTCAGCCATGGCAGCACCGTGACGAGTCCGTGCTCTTCTTCACAGCCCTGCTGGGGCTGGAGGCCGAACAGCCCCAGGATGTCCCAGGTCCGGCGGGGCTCGTGCGCAGTCAGGTCATGCGCTCGAGCGACGAGGTCATCCGGATGCCGCTGAATGTGGCGCCGGAGGATGCCGAGCAGTCCGCGTCGATGGGGGCGGTGTACCCAGAGCATGTGGCCTTCGCCTGTCGGGACATCGAGGGGCTCGCCCGTCGGGCCGCCCAGCGCGGGCTGGACATGCTGCCTGTGCCGGCGAACTACTACGCCGACCTCCAGGCGCGCTTCGGGCTGGACGACGAGCGCGTGGGCGAGCTGCGCGAGCTCGGCCTGCTCTACGACCGCGACGAGCACGGCGAGCTGCTGCACTTCTACACCGGAACCCTCGGGGGCGTCTTCTTCGAGGTGCTTGAGCGCCTCGACGGCTACCGGGGCTACGGAGCGGCAGATGCTCCCGTGCGTCTGGCCGCCCAGTACCGGCGGCTGCGCGATGCAGCACGCGGCATCCCGCGCTGAGGCACGGCACCTTTCGGGGCGGCCACCCCGAGACGACGGCCCCGGGCCGCGATTCCCGAAGGATCGCGACCCGGGGCCGTCGGGCGTTGCGGGACGACGTTCGCTCAGGCGCGCGCCGTCAGGGTCATGAGGACGGCCTCGGGGCGGCAGAACAGCCGCACCGGAGCGAAGCGAGATTCGCCGAGTCCGACCGAGATCCCCACGGGCACGCCCTTCTGTTCCGTCATGCCCTTGCAGCGCTCGGGCTCGATATCGCAGTTGGAGACCAGTGCCCGGCCGCCGGGCAGGCAGACCTGCCCGCCGTGGGTGTGTCCGGCCAGGATCAGGTCCGCGCCGTCGTCGGCGAAGCGCTCGAGGGTGCGGATGTAGGGGGCGTGGGCCAGGCCCAGGCGCAGCACGGGCTCCTCGGCCGGAACCGCGTCTGCGGTCCGAGCCGATCCGGAGGCATGTGCGGCGCCGGCCGGCAGGCTGAAGCCCGGGTGGCGGTCGAATTCCAGGTGGGGGTCGTCGACGCCCGAGACGTCGAGCAGCTGCCCGCCGATGCGCACCGTGCGGGAGCGGTTGACCATCCCGAGCCAGCCGGCGTCCTCGAAGGCCCGGTGCATCTGCTGCCAGGGCAGCAGCTGCAGCTGGGTGCGGTCGTCGTCCTGCGAGGTGCGCTTCCAGAGGTAGCGCGCGGGATTCTTGAAGGCCGGGGCGAAGTAGCAGTTGGAGCCCGGGACGAAGAGGCCGGGCAGGTGCAGCAGGGGCTCGAGGATCTCGAGCAGGTACGGCAGCGCCTGCATGTGCGAGAGGTTGTCGCCGGTGTCGATCACGAGATCCGGCTCGAGCTCGGCCAGACCGTGCACGAAGCGCTTCTTGGCCTCCTGGCCCGGAACCGTGTGCAGGTCCGAGATGTGCAGCAGGCGCAGATCCCGCGAGCCGGGTGCCAGCACTGGCAGGGTCTCGTGGCGGACGCGGAAGCGGCGGCGCTCGCCGAGCACGGCCCAAGCGCCGACGGCCAGGCCGGAGGCCGCGACAGCGGCACCGGTCTGGCCGAAGGTCCTCACCCAGGAAGCGCTCAAGGGATCACGCAGCCGGGGCGGTGGTGGCGGTGCCGCCGCCTGCGGTCCCGCTGGCAGTCCCTCCGCTGTCGCCCGTCGCCGTGCCGCCGCTGTCGCCGGTCGCCGTACCGCCGCTGCTCGAGCCGGAGTCGCTGCTCGAGTCGGAGTCGCTGCTCGAGTCGGAGTCGCTGCTCGAGTCGGAGTCGCTGCCTCTGGTCAGGTCCGACGGAGCGGACGGGAACTCCTCCGTGCTGTAGTTGGGCGCGATCTCCCGCATGTAGTTCTGCCACTGCTCACCGGCGTAGGAGGCGCCGTCGACCCAGTCGTCGGGATCCGAGGTCTCGGAGGCGGGTGTCTCGCCGCCGATCGAGACGTCGTTGAGGGAACGGCTGCCCTCGGCGTAGCTGCCGACCCACGAGGCCGTGGACAGGCCCTGCGTATAGCCCAGCAGCCACGTCTGCGTGGAGTTGTCCGTGGTGCCGGTCTTGGCCGCCGAGGCGTCCGGCAGGTCGATGCCCAGCTGGTAGCCCGAGCCGCGCACGAGGACCTGCTTGAGCACGTAGTTCACCGTCCGCGCCTCGTCCTCGCTGATCTGGCGCTGACAGGTGCTCTCCGGGACCGCGTATTCCGTGCCGTCGGCACCGGTGACGCTGTTCAGCGCCCGGGGCTCGCAGCGCACGCCGTCGTTGGCGAAGGTCGCGTAGGTGGTGGCCATGGTCAGCGGGGAGATGTTGTCCGCGGAGCCGCCCAGCAGCGCCGACAGCTTCGTGGTGTCGATCGGCAGCCCGGTCTGGCCGTTGTGCAGGCCCACGTCGGCGGTGAGCTCTCCGATGCGGCACAGATCCAGCTCATCGGCCATGGCATAGAGCGCCGTGTTGATCGAGTTGTAGAGCCCGAACTCCACGGACATCTTCCGCTCGTAGCCCTCGGTGGCGTTCTGGAACGAGAAGCCCTCTCCGTCATTGCCGGGCTCGAAGATCGACCCGCCCTCCACGCAGGAGGCCTCCCAGGCGTGGTCCGCCGGATAGCTGGTGCGGGAGGCGTCGATCTGCTCGCCCACCGACTTGCCGGCATCGATCCAGGCCAGCAGCACCATGGGCTTGAAGGTCGAGCCCACCTGGTAGCCGCCGGTGCCTGCCTGCAGGGTGTCCGTGTTGAAGTTGTAGACCGTGTTCTGCTTGTTCTCCTCCTGAGCGGAGGAGTAGTTCGAGTTCTGGGCCATGGCCACGATGTCCCCGGAGTCCGGCTCGACAGAGACGATCGAGGAGCCCACGGAATCAGGGTTGTCATCGGCAGGCTGGGTGGCCTCGACCTGCTCCTGGGCCACCGACTGGGCCTCCGGGTCCAGGGTGGTCACGATCTTGAGCCCGCCGCGCTGGAGGTTGTTCAGGCGGTCGTCCGGGGTCTGCCCGAACTCGGAGGAGGTGAGGATCTCGTTCTCCACGTAGGTGCAGAAGTACGGAGCGATCTCGGCGGCCGTGCAGCCCTGGTTCTCCGGGTGCAGGTCAAGATCCAGCGGGGCCGCCGTGGCGTTGTCGTACTGCTCCTGGGTGATCTTCCCCTCGTCGAGCATGGTCCACAGCACCGTGTTGCGGCGGTCGAGGGACTGCTCCGGGTTGGTCGCAGGGTTGTAGTACTCCGGCGACTGCACGAGCCCTGCCAGGGTGGCGGCCTGCTGGAGGTTCAGCTCGGAGGCCGGGATGCCCCAGTAGTAGTTGGCCGCGGTCTCGACGCCGTAGTTGCGCGGACCGAACAGCACCATGTTGAGGTAGCCCTCGAGGATCTCTTCCTTGGGTACCTCGTTCTCCATGGAGACGGCGAGCTTCATCTCCTGGAGCTTGTCCACGTAGCCCTTGTTCGCACCGAGGGTGGAGGCTTCGTCGCCGGCGCGGACGTCGCGGTCGATGATGAGGTTGTTGACGTACTGCTGGGTCAGCGTGGACGCGCCTTGGCGGCCCTCCGAATTGGTCAGGTTGTTGACCACCGCGCGCATGATGCCCGTGATCGAGACGCCGCCGTGCGTGTAGAAGTCGCGATCCTCGACCGAGACGATCGCATCGCGCATGTACGGGGAGATGTCCTCCAACGCGACCGGTGTGCGGTTCTCCGCGTAGAACGTGGCCAGCTCGGTCTCGCCGTCACGCGCGTACGCGGTCGAGGAGCGGGAGATGGGGCCGTTGGAGAGATCCTCGGGGAGATCCTTCATCCAGGCGACCGAGCCGTTGGCCGCGAGCCCCGCCGCGGTGGCCGAGGGGAGCACGAGGGCCGCCACAACGCCTCCGGCCAGGATGCTGGCGAGGAGGAAGGCGATGACGCGACCGACTGCAGACGTCCCCTGCGGGGCACCGGGGGAGCTCGGAGATGAAGCCATTCGGTCATGGTACAAGTCGAGGCTGGGAGCACGCGGCGGCGCGCGATGAGGCCTGTGCCACGGTGCGAAGGCACTAGGATCGGGGCCATGACCACTTGGGAATACATGACCGCGCCCATCATGATCCACGCGACCAAGCAGATCCTCGACAACTTCGGCTCGGAGGGCTGGGAGCTGGTCGCGATCCTGCCCGGCCAGCAGCAGGCCTCCACCCCGGACGCCGCGGTGAACGCCCCGCAGCAGACCAACCCGATCGCCTACTTCAAGCGACCCAAGGAGGCCTGATCATGTCCGCAGCGGCATCTGCAGGACGCGTCGAGACGCGCATGGCCGAGCTCGCCCTGGCGCTGCCCGAGGTCCCCGCCCCGGCCGGCACCTATGTCCCGGCCCTGATCGACGGCACCCACGTCTGGACCTCCGGGCAGCTGCCGTTCGTCGACGGCGCTCTGCCGACCACCGGCAAGGTCGGACTCGGTGAGGGCCTGGTCTCCCCGGAGCTGGCCCAGCAGCTGGCCGCGACCTGCGTGCTCAACGCCCTGGCCGCGATCAAGGGCCAGATCGGCGACCTCGATCGCATCACCCGCGTGGTGAAGCTCGTGGGATTCGTGTCCTCCGACCCGTCCTTCACCGAGCAGCCCGGTGTGATCAACGGCGCCTCGGACCTGCTGGGCGAGCTGCTCGGCCAAGCCGGCGTGCACGCCCGCTCGGCCGTCGGCGTGGCGGTCCTGCCCAAGGACTCCCCGGTCGAGCTCGAGCTCGTTGTCGAATTCGCCTGACCCCGCTGCGGGTCCCTCGGGGCCGTCCGGCTGCGCTCCTGGACAGGAGCAGGCCGGACGGCCTTCGTCGTCCGCAACTGCCGTCGAGCAGCGGCGCTCGGAGACGATCGCTGCGGTGCGGCGCTTCCCGCTCCTGCCCGAGTACCGGGCGGCGGCCGAGCTGTGGCTGGACCCCGAGCAGGACACCGCACCGGTCACCGCACAGGACGCGGCCTGCACCGTGCTGCTGCGCGACAGCCCGCAGGGCGTGGAGACCTACCTCTGCACCCACGAGCTGCGCTCGCCGTTCGGCTCGGTGGCCTTCCCCGGCGGACGGGTGATCGGCGCCGACGACGATCCCATTCCCTGGTCCGGTCCCACCGGCAAGCAGTGGGCGAGCCTGCTGCAGGAGGACGTCGGAGATGCCCGCCGTGCAGTGATGGCCGCGGCGCGGACCCTGTTCGTGACCACCGGCGTGCTGCTGGCCGGTCGGCGCAGCGACTCCACGATCGCCACGAGCGGGGGGCACGACTGGATGTCCGTGCGGGAGGAGGTCGCCGCCGGGGAGCGCAGCATGGCCGAGCTGATGGTCGAGCGCAGGCTGCTGCTGCGCACGGAGCTGCTGCGGCCCATGGCCCGTTGGGTGACCGCGCAGTTCGTGCATCGCCGCTTTGACCTGCGCTGCTTCCTGGTGATCCTGCCCGAGCGGCAGGAGCCCTCGCCGCTGCGGTCCCGTGACCGTCCCGGCGCCTGGGTCTCCCCGGAGCAGGTCCTGCGCGCCCGACGCGACGACACCGGGTTCGCGGCGGCCGCGCGCTCCGGCGATCCCGGGCTCACGGCCCGGGAGGCGCTTGGAGGTGCCGAGCCGCACCCCGATCTGCATCGGCTGCTGACGCCGTTCACCCTGCTGCTGCTCGAGGATCTGGCCGGCGCCGGCTCCGCGATCGCAGCCGCCGCCCACCGGCCCCACCTGGTTCCGCGCATGGCCCGCCTCGACCGCGACGATGACGGACAGCTGTGCTTCGCCGTCGATCGTCGCAGCGGTGGAAGGCGCCGACGCTGAGGCCGGGACCCGAAGGGGGTCGCGGCCTCAGCTGCCGGGCTCGACAGAGCGGCTCGTCGGTTCGACGCTCGCCGAGCCGCGGCAGTGATCAGCGGGAGCGCTGCTGAAGGCGGGGGGTGTCCAGGATGACGACCGCACGGGCCTCCAGACGGATCCAGCCGCGCTGCACGAACTCGGCCAGGGCCTTGTTCACGGTCTCGCGCGAGGCGCCGACCAGCTGGGCCAGCTCCTCCTGGGTGAGCTCGTGGGCCACGAGCACTCCGTCCGGGGTCTGGCGCCCGAAGCGATCAGCCAGGTCCAGCAGCGCCTTGGCCACTCGGCCGGGGACGTCCGAGAAGACCAGGTCGGCCAGGTTCTCGTTGGTGCGGCGCAGGCGGCGGGCCAGGGCCTGCAGCAGCTGCTGCGAGACCGCAGGGTTGCGCTCGAGGACCTTCATGAGGTTCTCGTGGTTCAGCCCGGCCAGCTGGGTCTCCGAGACCGCGGTGGCGGCGGTGGAGCGGGGGGAGGGGTCGAACAGGGCCATCTCGCCGAAGACCTCGCCGGGGCCCATGACCGCGACCAGGTTCTCGCGACCGTCGCTGGCCGTGCGGCCCAGCTTCACCTTGCCGGAGATGATGAAGTACAGGCGATCGCCCTGATCGCCCTCGTGGAACAGGGTGGCCCCGCGCGGGAGATCGACCTCGGTGATCTCGTCGGTGAGCGCGGCGAAGGCCTCGTCGTCGAGTGACGCGAAGAGGGGGGCCCGGCGCAGGACCTCGGTATCCATGGTGCTCCTCGGAAGGTGGTGGCTGATCTCGGTGCCGACATGCTGTGACGCATTCGACACTGCTGTCCCCACTGTAATGCGAGATACTCCGATTCCCAACGGACCGGTCAGGACCGGGCCGTTCTGGCGCGTCGGACCACCGGCGAGAGCCGCCCCTGCCGGTGGGCCGTCGCAAGCATCGAGGAGGAGACGATGACCTGGAGCCTGATGGATCTGATCATCGTGCTGGTGCTCGTGCTGGGCATGCTCCACGGCCTGGTGCGCGGCATCGGGCGCACCCTCGGCGGCATCTTCGGGCTGCTGCTGGGCGGTGCTGCGGCCCTGTGGCTGATCCCGTTGATCCCGGTGGACGGCGGCGGGGTCGGTGTGCGGCTGCTGATGCTGGGCGGGCTGGTCGTGCTCGGGATGCTCGGCGGCCACGCACTGGGCGAGGCCCTGCTCGGGCGGATCGCCGGCATGCCTGCCCAGCGCTCCTCGCGCGCCGTCGCTGCACTCGACGCCCTCGGCGGGGCGGTGCTCAGCACCGCGGCCTCGGGTCTCGTGGTGCTCGCGGCGGTATCGACCCTGGCCAGCGGTCCGGCCCCGGCCCTGGGTGCCCACGCGGAGCGATCGCCCATGATGCGCGCGATCGACGACGTCGTGCCCTCGAGCCTCACCGGTCTGCTCGAGCGGACGCAGCAGCGGGTGGCCGGAAGCGCAGCGGCCCGCGAGCTGGACACGCTGCTCTTCGCCCCGGCCGCGCCGCCGGAGGGGGATGTTGAGGACCCGGAGATACTCGCGGCGGCCGAGTCGGTGGTGCAGATCGTCGGCTTCGCCCCGCAGTGCTCGGCGCGCCTGAGCGGCTCGGGCTTCGCGGCCGCCGACGGCCAGGTGGTCACCAATGCCCACGTGGTCGCCGGCACCGGATCCGTGTTCGTCCACGACGCTCAGGGCCGCCGGCACGAGGCCCGGGTGGTCATCTTCGACCCCCAGTCGGATCTGGCGGTGCTGGACGTGCCGAGCCTCGGCGTCCCGGTGCTCCCGATCGCCGACGCCGCGACCCTGGGTGCGGAGGGCGCCTTCATCGGCTACCCGGGCGGCGGTGCGCTGAGCATCGGCCCGGCCGAGGTCCAGGGCACGGCGCTGACCTCCATGACCTCGATCGACGCCGATGCCTCTGCCGCGCCCGTCGAGGTCCTGCAGTTCGCCGGAGACGTCCAGCAGGGCAATTCGGGCGGTCCTCTGGTGGACGGCGACGGTGCGGTGCTCGGCGTGGTGTTCGCCCGCTCGTCATCCGGGCCGGCCGGCTTCGCGGTGAGCACCGAGCAGCTGCGCTCCGCGCTGTCCGCGGCCGATGGCGCCGATCAGGCCGTCTCCACGCAGGACTGCGAGCCCGCCCACGCCGGCTGAGCGCGTCCGTCCGTCCGGAAGGCGCGGCAGGAGGCCGGGAGGATCTCGGCAGATCCTCCCGGCCTCCTGTGCCGGCGGGTTCAGGCCCGTGCCGGGCTCACTTGCCCAGCGAGTCCACGATCTGGTCCATGACCGTCTGATCGGCCAGGGTCGTGACGTCGCCGACCGGGCGGTCCTCGGCCACGTCCTTGAGCAGACGGCGCATGATCTTGCCGGAGCGCGTCTTGGGCAGCTCGGGGACGATCAGCACGCGCTTGGGCTTGGCGATCGGGGAGATCTCCTTGCCCACGTGCGCCCGCAGCTCCTCGGAGAGCTCGTCCTTGGGGCGGTCCTCGTCCACGGCGTCGTCGGTGAGGATCGCGAAGGCGACCACTGCCTGCCCGGTGGTCTCATCCGCAGCACCCACCACGGCGGCCTCGGCCACCGACGGGTGCGACACGAGCGCGGACTCGATCTCGGCGGTGGACAGCCGGTGCCCGGAGACGTTCATGACGTCGTCGACGCGGCCCAGGACCCAGAAGTCGCCGTCCTCGTCGAAGCGGGCGCCGTCGCCGGCGAAGTACATGCCTTCGAAGCGCGACCAGTAGGTGTCGATGAAGCGCTGATCATCGCCCCAGATAGTGCGCATCATGGACGGCCACGGCTCGCGCACGACCAGGAAGCCCTGCTCGCCGTTGCCGACGGTCTTCCCCGACTCGTCGACCACGTCCAGGCTGATGCCCGGCAGCGGACTCTGCGCCGAACCCGGCTTGGCGGCGGTGACACCGGGCATCGGCGTCATCATGTGCGCACCGGTCTCGGTCTGCCACCAGGTGTCCACGATCGGGCAGCGGCCGCCGCCGATGTGCTCGTGGAACCATGCCCAGGCCTCCGGGTTGATGGCCTCGCCGACGGTGCCCAGCAGGCGCAGCGAGGAGAGGTCGTACTCGGCCGGGATGTCCTCGCCCCACTTCATCATGGTGCGGATCGCGGTGGGGGAGGTGTACAGGGTGGTGACTGCGTACTTCTGCACGATCTCCCAGAAGCGGCCGCGGTGCGGGGAGTCCGGGGTGCCCTCGTAGATGACCTGGGTGGCGCCCATGACCAGCGGGCCGTAGGCCACGTAGGAGTGCCCGGTGACCCAGCCGATGTCGGCGGTGCACCAGAAGACGTCGGTCTCCGGCTTGAGGTCGAAGGTCGCCTTCATGGAGAACGCACCCTGGGTCAGGTAGCCGCCGGTCGTGTGCAGCACGCCCTTGGGCTTGCCCGTGGTGCCAGAGGTGTAGAGGATGAACAGCGGATCCTCCGCGTTCATGGGCTCGGGCTCGTGCTCGGTGGACTGGTCGTCGACGAGTTCGTGCCACCAGTGGTCACGGCCCTCGCTCCACTCGACGTCCTCGCCGTTGCGCTTGACCACCAGCACGTTCTCGACCGTGGGGGCGCCGTCGGCCAGGGCCTGGTCGACGACCGATTTGATCTGCGAGGGCTTGCCGCGGCGGTAGGAGCCGTCCACGGTGATCACGAGCTTGGCCTCTCCGTCCTCCATGCGCGAGCGCACGGCATCGGCGGAGAAGCCGCCGAAGACCACCGAGTGGATCGCGCCCACGCGGGCGCAGGCCAGCATGGAGATCACGGCCTCCGGGACCATGGGCATGTAGATGCCCACGCGATCGCCCTTGGCGATGCCCAGCGAGACCAGCGCGTTGGCGGCCTTGGAGACCTCGTCCTTGAGCTCGGCGTAGGTGTAGGAGCGCTCGTCGCCGGGCTCTCCCTCGAAGAGCAGGGCCTTGCGATCGCCGTTGCCGGCCTCCACATGGCGGTCCACGGCGTTATAGGCGGCGTTGAGGGTGCCGTCGGCGAACCACTTGGCGAACGGCGGGTTCGACCAGTCCAGGGTCTCGGTGAACTCCTGGGACCAGCTCAGCAGCTCGCGGGCCTGCTCGGCCCAGAACTCCTGGCCCTGCTCGGCCGCGCGGTCGTAGATCTCCGCCCCGACGTTCGCCTGGGCGGCGAACTCCTCCGGCGGGACAACGGGCTGCTTCTGCTGGGACTGATCGCTCATGTGCGGTGGCTCCTCTCGAGACGCGCCGCGCGCCCAGGGGGCGCGTGTGCGCTGGATCACGGAATCTACCCTCGAGGATAGTTCACGGCTGCGACGGGCTCCAATGCGAGGCGCGGGGCAGCGGTGACGTCGGCGGGCGGACGTAGCATCGGGGCCATGATCGATCCCGAGACCCGCGAGGGCGCCGCTGCGGACGAGCCGCACCCCCTGCATAGGTCCCAGGGCGGCCCGGTGCCGGACCACCTGCGCATCGTGGATCCCGCCAAGGCCCGTGCCGGGGCTGCACGCCGCGCCCGCACGGGCCGTCAGGAGACTGCGCTGGGGCGCAAGCGCCGTGCCCGCAGGATCAACGCCGAGCTGGGGCGGGCCTATCCCTACGCGGTGCCCGAGCTCGATTTCGAGAGCCCCTGGCAGCTTCTGGTCGCCACGGTGCTCTCCGCCCAGACCACAGACGTCCGTGTCAACGCGACCACTCCGGCGCTGTTCGAGCGCTGGCCCGATCCGCGTGCGCTGGCCGAGGCCGAGCGGGTCGATCTCGAGGAGATGCTGCGACCGCTGGGCTTCTACCGCTCCAAGGCCCGGTCGGTCCAGGGGCTGGCGCAGGCCGTCGAGGACGAGCACGACGGCCACGTGCCCGACGAGCTCGAGAAGCTCGTGCGGCTTCCCGGCGTGGGGCGCAAGACGGCCTTCGTGGTGCTCGGCAACGCGTTCGGGCAGCCCGGCATCACGGTGGACACGCACTTCGGACGCCTGGCCCGCCGATTCGGCTGGACCGAGGAGGAGGACCCGGTCAGGGTCGAGCACGCGGTCGCCGAGCTGTTCGAGCCCTCCGACTGGACCGATCTGTCCCACCGGCTCGTCTACCACGGGCGCCGGATCTGCCATGCCAAGCGTCCGGCCTGCGGGGTGTGCCCGGTGGCGGATCTGTGCCCGTCGTACGGGACGGGACCGGTCGAGCAGGAGGCGGCCGCCCAGCTGCTGTCCTATGAGCTCAAGCCCGGGCGCGAGCAGCTGCTCGAGGGCTACCTCCGGGGCCGCACCCGGCGCGAGCTGCGCGCCGCCGGACACGGACTGAGCGCATGAGCACCGAGACGGTAACGGCTCGCGACCGGCTCGTGCAGGCAGTCGTCGCCCAGCGGCAGAAGGGGCCGCTGCGCATCGACGCCCTCAAGCACCGGCGTCCCCCGCGCGAATCGGCCGTGCTGATCCTGGTGGGCGTGCTCGACGACATCGAGGCCGACTCCACCCGCACCGGCGGTCCCGCCGCCGACCTGGACCTGCTGCTCACCCAGCGGGCCTCGACCCTGCGCGCGCATCCGGGGCAGGTGGCCTTCCCCGGAGGGCGGCTGGATCCGGAGGACGGCGACCCCCAGGACCCCCGCGACGTCCTGGAGCTGCCCGGCGGAACGGCGGCAGCCGCGCACGTGCGCGCCGCGCTGCGCGAGGCACAGGAGGAGACCGGTCTGGATCCGTCCGGGATCGAGGTCCTGGGGGCGCTGCCCAAGGCTCCCGTGCCGGTCTCCGGGCACGACGTCACCCCCGTGGTCGGCTGGTGGTCGAGGCCCACCCCGGTGGATGTGGTGGATCACGCGGAGTCCTCGCTGGTCTTCCGCGTGCCGGTGCTGGATCTCGTGGATCCCGACCGCCGCCACACCGCAGAGGTCACGCGCGACGGCCAGGATCGTCCCACTCTGCGCCACCGCTCGCCGGCCTTCCGCATCCCGCGGGGGATCACGGATCCCATGGGCGGCAGCCGGGAAGTGGTCATGTGGGGCTTTACCGGGATCCTGCTGGACAGGGTGCTCGAGGAGACCGGCTGGGCCCTGCCCTGGGACCGCGACGACGTGCGCCCTGCGCCGCTGGGCTGAGCCTGCCGCCGGTTCACTTGGCCTGGTCGTAGCTCTCCACGATCGCCACGGACACCGGGAACTCCACCGGCACCCGGCCGAAGACGATCTCGGTGGCCTGCTCGGCGCACCGGCGCACCAGTGCTGCGACCTCCTCGGCGTGCTCGGCGGAGGTGTCCACCATGATCTCGTCGTGCAGGAAGAAGACCAGAGCGGCATCCAGCCCGCGTCTGCGCAGCTGCGCCCGAACGCAGCCCATCCAGGCCATGGCCCACTCGGCGGCCGAGCCCTGGACCACGAAGTTGCGCGTGAACCTCCCCTGCGAGCGGCGCAGCTGCCCGGCGCGGCGCTCGTCCTCGGCGCTGGCGGTGCGGGACACGGCCTCCTGCCAGCGCTGATCCGGCTGCGGCGACCAGCGACCGAGCCAGGTGCAGACCTGGGTGCCGTCCTCGCCCACGCGGGCGGCGTGCTCCACGAAGGCCACGGCCTGCGGGAAGAGCCGGGCCAGCTGGGGCATGAGCCGCCCGGACTCGCCGGTGGTTGCTCCGTACATGGCCCCGAGCAGGGCGACCTTGGCGTGGTCGCGCTGCGTGAGCCCTGTCCCGGAGGCCCGGCCTCGCTCGGCGATCGAGAGATAGAGGTCCCGGCCTCTGGAGGCATCGGCCAGGGCGTCGTCACGGGCGAGCACCGCAAGGACACGGGGCTCGAGCTGGGCGGCGTCGGCCACCACCAGGCGACGATCCGGACCCGGTCGCACGGCCGAGCGGATCACCTTGGGGATCTGCAGCGCCCCGCCGCCTCGAGCCGCCCAGCGCCCGGTGACCACGCCGCCGACCACGTACTCGGCGCGGAAGCGGTCATCGCGCACCCAGGACTCCAGCCACTGCCAGCCGCTGGCGGTGAGCAGCCGGGAGAGCTTCTTGTACTCCAGGACCGGGGCGACCAGCTGCTCCCGGCGCTCGCGCTCCCCGGGGGAGGAGGCCGGGGCGGCCTGGACCCAGCCGCTGAGCTCCCACTGGCTCGTGGAGCCGACGTTCAGGCCCGCCCCGCGCAGCGCGCGCAGCAGGGACTGGGGAGAATCAGGGTTCAGCTCGGCGGCGCCCAGCACCTCGCGGACCCGCTGGGCGGCGGCCTCCATGCGGGCCGGCCGGTGCCCGAGCGCGGGCTGCGGGCCCAGGGCCTCGACCAGCAGGCGCCGGTGGACCTCGGCATCCCAGGGGATCCCGATCCGGTGCATGTCCGCTGCCAGCAGGGCCCCGGCGGACTCCAGTGCGCACAGCAGACGCAGCTTGCTGGGGGAGCGGGAGCCCTCGATCGCCGTCAGCTGGACGCGCAGCTCCTCGAGCACCGCCGACAGGCGCTCAGCATCATCAGCGGCGCCGCGTGGGCCCGCGAGGGCATCGGGGATGTCGTCGAACAGTCCCATCTGGCCTTCGCCCGGGCCGTTCCACACCGAGCGCGGTGGCGGCTCGGGGGCGATCCCCGGGTGCTCGTGGGCAGGCAGCGGCTCGAGCACCGGTGAGTAGTCCACCTGCGCGGCCGGGGCGCTGCCCGCGTTCGAGAGGATCGCCGAGACCAGGCGGAGGTCGTGAAGGTGCGGCAGCGGGACGGAGGGATCGGCGGCCAACAGCCCGGGCAGGATCAGCGGGCCGCGCTCGAGCACCCAGCGGGGGCTGCGCCCGGTCTGCGCACGGCACCGAGCGTCCTGGTCGTGGATGAAGGTGGCAAGCCCTGCGGAGTCCAGCTGCTGCGGGGCGCCGACGGGCCGGGCGCGGTCGTCGAGGACCTGCGCCCAGTGCACGGCCGGGGCACCCGCACCGGCCGGTGCTGGCGCGGTGCGCGGATCCGGGGCAGTCACGACGATCAGCACTCCCGCATTCTCGCCGTCGGCACCGACAGCACAGCGTGTGCGCCTTCCCGCACGCCGCCGCCCGTGCGGCAGAGCCTCCACAGGCCCCGGGTCCGCGACACCGCCCCGAGCGAGCATCCTCGAATCCGCCCGGGTGGCCCCGGGGTGGATCTCAGCGGCGCATCGTTCGGGCATGACAGCACAGCACCTGCCCGAGGAGACGGGGACCCAGCGGCTGCGACGACCTTCCGGACGCCGCGCCGCCGCCCTGGAGATGACGCCGAGTCCTGCCCGCGAGGTCGGGCAGCGCACGGATCCCGACGAGCTCGCCGCGCAGAGCCTTCTGCTCGACGGCCCCGGTCGCCGGGTGCTGCTGGTCAGCGCAGACGCCGGCCTGGTCCAGGAGATGACGGCGGTCTGCGCGGCGGCCGAGGCCCGACTGAGCTGCGCTCGCGGGATGGAGCCCGGAGAGCTGGAATCGGCGGCGGAGGCGGCCGAGCTGATCCTGCTGGATGCTCGCAGCGTCCGCGCCGTCGAGGTGCGCCCGGGGGCCCTCCACGCCCCGGCGGTGCTGCTCGGGAAGGCCGAGGACGAGGACCTGTGGGAGCTGGCGGCCCGCGTGGGCGACTGCACCGTGGCCGTGCTGCCGGCGGCTGAGCCCTGGCTGGCCGACCGTCTGGCCGATGCGCGCGCGGGGTCGGCTCGGACGAGTGCGGGGGTCCTGGGCGTCATCGGCGCGACCGGAGGCACGGGGGCCTCGACCCTGTCCTGCTGGCTGGCGGCTTCGGCGGCCCAGGAGCGCGACGTCGTGCTGGTGGACGGCGACCCCGACAGCTGCGGCATCGACCTGCTGCTGGGCACCGAGATGCTCAGCGGGCTGCGCTGGCCGGATCTGGTGGGTTCGCACGGGGCGCTGAGCTCGCAGCGGCTGTGGGAGGTGCTCCCGGACATCGAGGGACTGCCTTCTCTGCGCTGGCTGTCCTGGGACCGGCGCGACCCCGTGCAGGCGCCCGTCGCCGCGGTGGTGCGCACCCTGCGTCGGGCCTGCGACGCGGTGGTGCTCGATCTCGGCCGCGGTAGCGAACGAACGTTCCGGATGGCCGGTCAGTGCGACGCCGTGCTGGTGGTCGTCCCGCGAACCGTGAGGGGGCTGATCTGCGCCGTCCGCGCCGGTCAGCAGCTGGACGGGGTCCCTGCGGAGTACGTCCTGGCCGGGCCCGCCATCTGCGACGTCACTGCCGACGGGGCCGCCGAGCACCTGGGCTCGCGCCCGCTCGGGGACCTGCCCTTCGACACCCGTGTGCCCGAGGCCTGCGAAGCCCGCGACCTGCTGCCCCGCGGGCGCAGGCGACGGCATGCCGAGGCCGTGGCCGGCCTGTGGGAGCAGCTCGATGAGCATTACGGCCTGCTGGCCGAGGACCTCGTCGCCGCGACCGGCTCCGATCGGGGGCGGGGAGCATGAGCACGCAGACCATGGCGTCGTCGAGTCCCCGGAGCGCGGGGCCGGCAGATCTGGATCCGCAGCTGCTGCAGGAGGTCCGAGAGGCCCTGCTCAGCGACGGCGGCCGCGTGGACGACGAGCGGATCGCGCGCGCCGTGCGCGAGTCGGGTCACGCCCTCAGCGCCGCCGGGACCCTGCATGCCGTGCGCAGGATCCGCGCCGAACTCACCGGGCTGGGCGCGCTGCAGGCCTTGCTGCCCGGTGCGGGGCTGACCGACGTCTGGATCAACGGCCACCGCGAGGTCTGGTGGGAGGCCGGGTCCGGGCCCGTGCGGGTCGACTCCCCGTTCCGCAGCGAGGAGGAGGTGCGCGCCCTGGCCGTGCGCCTGATCGCCTCGGCCGGGCGCCGGCTGGACGACGCCCACCCCTGCGCCGATGTCCAGACCGACGACGGCATCCGCGTCCACGCGGTGCTGCCCCCGATCTCCACAGGAGGCACGCTGCTGTCGGTGCGCTTCCGGCACCGGGCCGTGCTCGGCGTCGAGGATCTGGTGGCCTCCGGGACCCTCAGCCCCGAGATCCTGGACCTGCTGCTGGGTGCCGTTGCCGGCGGGGCGAACCTGCTGGTCACCGGCTCGACCGGCTCCGGCAAGACCACGGTCCTCAACGCGCTGCTGTCGGCGTGCCCGGTCCACGAGCGGATCGTGCTGATCGAGGACGCCGCTGAGCTGCGACCCGAGCACCCGCACGTGATCGGGATGCAGTCCCGGCACGCGAACGTCGAGGGCGCCGGCGCTGTGGACCTGGTGGAGCTCGTGCGCCAGTCGCTGCGGATGCGACCGGACCGGATCGTGATCGGCGAGTGCCGCGGAGCCGAGGTCCGAGAGCTGCTCACGGCGCTGAACACCGGGCACAGTGGTGCCGGGACCGTCCACGCGAACTCCGCCGACGCCGTGCCGGCCCGCCTGGCGGCGCTCGGCGCACTCGGCGGGATGTCGCCGGAGGCCGTGGCACTGCAGGCCGGCTCGGCGCTGGATCTGGTGATCCACCTGGACCGCGAGGGCGGCCGGCGCGTGCTGCGCACCGTGTCCCTGCTGCAGGAGCGCGATGGTGCGCTGCGCATGGTCACGGCTTTCGAGCAGACGCCGCAGGGTCCGTCCCTCGGCCCAGGCTGGTCCGAGTTCGCGGCCCTTGCCGCGCGCCGTCACGGGCGTGTGGGCTCATGAGCGCGCTCGTGGCGATCAGCATCCTGGTGCTCGGGGCCGCGACGGTCCTGTGGCTGCCGCGACAGCTGCCGGCGCACGCCGGCGGTCTCCTAGGCGCCGCACCGGTGGACTCGGCCTCGGCGCAGACCTCCGGGGTGAAGGCCCTGCTGCGGAGGCTGCGACCACGCCATGGCGCAGCCGAAGCGGGGGAGTGGGTGGACTGGATCCGGCAGCTGGCCGCCCTGGTCCGGGCGGGGCAGTCGTCCACGGCGATCTTCGCTGTCAGCGCGCAGACGGCGGCTCAGGCTGTGGCGCCCAGCCGGTCGATCCGCGACCAGGAGCAGATCAGCCGCGCCGTCGCTGCGGCCGCCGCCCTGGGACGGGGTCCCGCCGAGACGCTGCGGGCGCAGGCCGGCGGTGCAGGCTCCCGGTGCAGCCGCCTCGAACGCACTCGTGCCTCCGTCCTGCGGGACCTGGCCCGGTGCTGGGAGGTCTCCGAACGCACCGGTGCGCCCCTGGCTGCGCTGCTGGACGGCGTGGCCGAGGCCGCCGAGGCCGATCTCGACGCCGATGCCGCCCGCGAGACGGCCCTGGCCGGGGCGCGGGCCACCGTGCGGATCCTGTCCTGGCTGCCGGTGCTCGCCCTGGGGCTCGGGATGCTGATCGGCGCCGACCCGGTGCGCACCCTGCTGACCACACCGTGGGGCATCGCCGCCGGAGTGCTCGGCGCGGTGCTGACGATCCTGGCTCGGGCGTGGACCCGCCGGATGGTCCATCAGGCCGAGACCGTCACCGGGCACCGGGCAGTGCCTCCTGCCGCACAGGGGAGGCGGCCGTCATGACCGATCCGCAGACCTGGCGCGCCGCGGTGCTGATCGCGCTGCTGCTGCTGGGCGCCATGGCCGCCGTCGGGCTCGCTGCGCTGCCCGGTCGGGACCGGCTCGCCGACGATCCGGCCGGTCCTTCCGGGACGGGCGCCTCGGCGGAGCAGTCGGGTGGGAGCGAATCTGGCGCAGGCATCTCCGCCGGAGTGCTGATCGAGCTCGTCGCCTCGATGCTCGCCTCCGGAGTCCCCATCTCGAGGGCCCTGGAGGTGCTGGCCGGCACCGACTCCGGAGCCGTCGGGCAGGCGCTTCGCTGCGTGGCCACCGCTCTCGGGCTGGGGCTGCCCTGGCAGCAGGCCTGGTCGGCCGCAGGAGACGTCCCGCCCCAGGTCCAGGACCTGCGCTCGGCGCTGACCTTCGCGGCCGTCTCCGGGGCGCCGTCGGCCTCGGCCCTGCGGGCGGCCTCGGCCCAGGTGCGGCGCGCCGAGCACCGCCGGGCGGAGGCGGCGGCGGAACGGCTGTCCGTGCACCTCATGGTCCCCCTGGGGCTGTGCTCCCTGCCCGCCTTCGTCTGCTGGGGCATCGTCCCGGTGCTCATCGGGCTCGTGCCCGACCTGCTCGGATGAGCGATCGCCGTCGCGCACCGCGACGGCCCCACAAGCCCCGGGCGGGCGACCGCCCGCCCGGTCCAGGAGCCCCCCTCACGGGGCCCGAATGAGAGAGAGGGACGCCATGTCCGTCACCACCCGCACCACCGCCCCCGCATCGGTCGAACCGACGGAGGAGATCGCTACGGCTCTAGAGCCTTCCGGGATCGTCGAGCCCGGCCACGAGCTGAGCGCTCAGGACCCGGATCTCGGAGCCTCCACGGTCGAGTACGCGATCATCCTGCTGGCCGCTGCCGCCTTCGGAGGCGTCATGGCGGCTGTGCTCGCCTCGGATGCCGTCTCCGACCTGCTGCT
>NZ_JALXVH010000026.1 GCF_025149945.1 Kocuria sp. p3-SID1428
GTCGTCCGGGCTGCGCGCTCGAGCCTCAGTACGCGCCGCGCGCCGTGACCACGGCACGGACCGTCTTCACGAGGATCAGCAGGACCTGGACCATCGACCACTGCTTGACGTACAGCAGGTCCAGGCGCACCGAGTCCTCCCAGGAGTGGTTGGAGCGGCCGGAGACCTGCCACAGCCCGGTCAGTCCGGGGCGCACCAGCAGACGGCCCCGGGTGGGGGTGTCGTAGGCGGCGACCTCGCGCGGCAGCGGAGGGCGCGGGCTCACCAGGGACATCTCGCCGCGCAGGATGTTGAGCAGCTGGGGCAGCTCGTCCAGGCTCGTGCGTCGCAGGAAGGCCCCGACGCGCGTCATGCGCGGGTCGTGCTCGAGCTTGAACAGGCCCTCTCGGCCGAGCTGCTCGCGCAGCATGAGCTCCCCAGGCGCTCCTCGGCGTCGACCACCATGGTGCGCAGCTTGAGGATACGGCGTCCTCCGCTGGGCCAGGGCGCCAGCACTGCCGATCTGGAGACCCGAGTGAACCGAGTGACCCGAAGCGCTGAGTCCGCGCTGGGCGTCGTGCGTGACCTGCGCACCGTCTTCACCATGATCCCGTGGCGGATGCGGTGGCGGATCATCGGCAGGGCCGCAGCGGCGTTCGTCCCTGCGATCCTGGACCTGGTGGCAGTGGCCTCCATGCTGCCTCTGACCCAGCTGCTGATGTCCCCCCCCCCCCGAGCAGACGCCGCCGCTGCTGGAGCGCCTGGTGGTGCCTCTGGTAGGGCAGCGAGATGCCCAGACCCTGCTGATCATCACGGCGGGGCTGGTGCTCTTCGCCGTCGTCCTGAAGAACCTCGCGGTCGTGGCCGTGCGCTGGAGGATCCTGGGCCAGCCCACGCGCGCCACCTCGGCCGCCCAGACCTAGCTGCTGCGCCTCTACACCGCCGCTCGCTATCAGGATCATCGGATGCGCTCGAAGGGCGCCATGCTCACGAAGGTGACCAGCGCCGTCCCCACAGCCTTCAACGTCGTGCTCGGCAGCATCCTGATGCTGGTCGTGGACCTCATGGCCGTGGTCCTGATGTTCCTGTTCCGGCTGCTGGCCTCCCCGCTGGCAGCGGCGGCCTCGATCATCGTCTTCGGCGGGTTCGCGATGCTCACGACGCGCGTGCTCAAGCCCTACTCCCTGAAGTACGCGCAACGGAACTTCGAGCTGCAGAAGGAGTCGGCCGGCTCCGGGCATCCGGCCATCGAGGGCTTCCGCGAGACGCGGATCTTCCAGCGGGAGTCCCCGTTCGTGGATCGGTTCCGGGTGAACCGGGAGGAGCCGGCGGGGCTGACCCGGTTCCAGCTGATCTTCAACGAGCTGGCCAAGCACCTCCTGGAGATCGTGATGATCCTGGGCAACCTCCTGGTCGCCACGCTGCTGTTCCTCACGCAGGATCCGGAGACCGCCTTCGGACTGCTGGCCGTCTTCGCGGCAGCGGCCATGCGCATCATCCCCGCTCTGAACAGATCGGTGGCCTCCTTCTACCAGATCAACTCGGGCTCCCCGGTGCTGCGGGACCTCGCCCAGGGGATCGACGTGCTGCGCGCTCAGACCTCCGCGGCCCAGCCCGAGGACGGGACGAGGATCAGCATGGGACCGAGCGACGCCGTGGAGGTGCGCGACGTGAGCTTCCGCTACCCGGATGCCCACGAGGACGTCCTGTCGGGGATCACCGCGCGGATCCCCTTCGGCGGCTCCGTGGCACTGGTCGGGGGCTCCAGGGCGGGCAAGACCACGTTCGTTGATCTGCTGGCGGGTCTCTACGAGCCCACCCAGGGTGAGATCCGGGCCGCCGGGATCGACATCGTCGAGCACTCGCGGGCCTGGCTCAGCCAGGTGGCCATGGTCTCCCAGCGGGTCTACCTGTGGGACGGGACGATCCGCGAGCTGATCGCCTTCGGGCAGCGACCAGAGGAGGTCGATGAGCGGCTGCTGGCTGACGTGGTCGGCCGGACCCGTCGGGAGGAGGTGATCACGGGGCTGCCCGAGGGCATGCAGACGCGCGTGGGCGATGAGGGCGCGCGTCTGTCAGGCGGGCAGAACCAGCGACTCGGGATCGCCCGAGCTCTCTACTCCCAGGCCAGCGTGCTGATCCTCGATGAGGCCACCAGTGCACTGGACAATCGCCCCGAGCGGGAGATCACCGAGACGATCGAGCGCCTGCGCGGCCAGCTGAGCGTGGTGGTGATCGCCCACCGGCTGTCCACGATCCGCCATGTCGACGAGATCCTGTTCTTCGCCGATGGGCGGCTGCGCTCGCGGGGGAGCATTGCGCAGCTGGTCGCCGACGACCCGGAGTTCGCCCACCTGGTCAGTCTGAGCCGTCTCGAGGCCCCCGAGCACTGACCGGCGGGATGACCGGGATGATCGGAGCGGGAATCCGCCGCAGCAGCCGATAGCGCACGTGGCCCGAGCACCCCGGCGCACCAACCCCAGGCGGCTACGGCCTCCAGATCGGCGCGGCCCAGCAGCAGCCGCAGGCCCAGCGGCAGGCTCCGCAATAGGTTGCGGACTGCGGCCCGCATGTCCACGGCGTGCGGCGGGAGCAGGTGCTCATGGCGGGTCCAGAGCTGGATCGAGGTCCGACCCGAGCAGCGGGCCTGCCTGGCCCGTGAGCGGGGCGCCAGGCGCTGCGTGTAGTCGATGACGGCCTCAGGAGCCTCGGTCAGGGCGAATCCCGCCGCCTGGGCGCGCCAGGCGAGATCTGTCTCATCGTGGCCTCTGGCGAAGGCCTCGTCGAATCCGCCGTCGTCTCGGCGATGGCCCGGCGCCTGCCCAGGTTCGCGCCCAGTGGGTAGTCGGAGCCTCCGAGCACGCTGGACAGCCCCCCGTGCAGTGGTACCGCGAGCATGAGGACTGGTGGCGCCCGCACAAGGCGGCCGTCGAGGCCGACTACGCCCGCAGCGGGCAGTGAGGAACGGGCACATGGAGATCACCGAGACAGCCATCCCGGGCCTGCTGATCGTGCGGCTCGGCGTCCACGGCGACAGCCGCGGCTGGCTCAAGGAGAACTGGCAGCGGCAGAAGATGACCGAGGACGGGCTGCCCGACATCCGCCCGGTCCAGAACAACATCTCCTTCAACGCCGCGATCGGGGCCACGTGCGGCCTGCACGCCGAGCCGTGGGAGAAGTACGTGTCCGTTGCCACCGGCAGGGTCTTCGGCGCATGGGTGGATCTGCGCGAGGGGGAGAGCTTCGGCACCGTCGTGACCCAGGAGACTCGGACCGGACACGGCCGTATTCGTCCCGCGCCGGGTGGCCAACGGGTTCCAGACCCTGGAGCCGGCGACCGCCTACACCTATCTGGTCACCGCGCACTGGTCGCCCGAGGCGCAATCGCGCTACACGTTCCTGAACCTCGCCGACGAGACCGTCGCTATCGAGCGGCCGGTTCCGCTCAAGCAGGCGGAACTCTCGGACAAGGATCGGCAGCATCCGCGTCTGGCAGAGGTGGCGCCGGTGCCGGCGGCACCCTTGCTCATCCTGGGCGCCGCCGGGCAGCTTGGCCGAGCCCTGGTGGCCGTCTGCCAGCGCCGCGGCATCGCGCACCGGACCTTCGAGCGCGCCGACTGTGACATAAAGGCCCCGTGCAGCTGGCCGCTCGCCGAGCTGGAGACCGCCCGCGCGGTGCTCAACGCCTCGGCGTTCACCGCGGTCGACGAGGCCGAGACCGCCGAGGGCCGCGCCCGCGCCTGGCAGGTCAATGCCACGGCCATGGGTGCGCTCGCCGCCGCCTGCCGCGATCACGACGTCCCCCTGGCGCACGTGTCGACCGACTACGTCTTCGACGGCTCCCTGCCGTTGGATCAGAAGCACGCCCCCGAGCACCTCGTGGCCCCGCTGTCAGCGTACGGGCAGTCCAAGGCAGCCGGGGAGGCCGCAGAGCGGACCTGGGCGAAGCACTGGATCGTGCGCACGAGCTGGGTGATCGGCGACGGCGCCAACTTCGTGCGGATCATAGCCTCGCTGGCCGAAAGAGGCATCGACCCGGCCGTCGTCGACGATCAGCACGGCCGGCTCACCTTCGCCGAGGACCTGGCCGACGTGCTGCTGGAGCTCGTGGTCGAGCAGGCCCCCTACGGCACCCGGCACGTTACCAGCGGCGGGCCGGCCATGAGCTGGTTCGAGGTGGCGCGCGGTCTTCGAGCTGACGGGCCATGGCCCGCAGCGGGTGAGCCCCGTCAGCACGGCGGAGTCCTTCCGGGACCGTCCTGCTGCGGCGCCGCGTCCCAGGAACTCGCAGCTGGGAGCCGAGGAGTCCATGCCGACCTCGCGCGAGCGGCTGGGCGCCTACATGCGCTGTCTGGCGGGCTCGGAGCGCTAGCCCGTCACAGCAGCCGCTGGACCTCGTCCCATGAGCGCGGCAGTCGCGGCCCCAGAGGCGCCAGACGTCCTCGGGGCCCCCAGGCGACCTCCTCCGGGGACGTGCCGGCAAGCAGCGACTGCCAGGCCGAGCGCAGCTCGTGCTCCTCCAGGGCTCCGAGGGCCCGCCAGTGATACGCCTTCTCGGCAGGCAGCTGCGCCAGCGCCAGCGCTGCGGCCCCGTTGCGCGACTGGAGCGCGAACTGCTCTTAGCTGCGCCACGGACGGTGGAGGATCCGCAGCGACGACTCCGATCTGCCCGGGCGACTGACCTCGTGGTTGCCCATGGCCACCACGACCCCGGGGAAGGGGCGGAAGGCGACCTTGTCGTCGTAGTGCGGGCTCTGATCCAGCCGCAGCCCGTCCCCGCCGTCGGGGGAAGGGAAGGCGTTGTGCACCACGGCCCGCGCGATCGGAGCGCGGGCGGCTGACAGCGTCTCGGCGAGCGTGGAGCGAGACCCGTACCAGAGCTCGTCGGCATCGAACGGGATGATCCACTTCGCACCTGCGCTGGCTGCGGCCTCGGCGAGCAGGGTTATCTTGGCCGACTGCAGGTAGGCGGGCTCGGCATCGCTGGCCACGAGGACCTGCGGGTGCTCGGCGGCCAGTTCGCGGAGGATCTGCTCGGTACCGTCCGTGGAGAGGTTGTCCGCCACGAGAACGGGCTCGACACCCTGGGCGAGCAGATGCCGGATCGTCTCGGCCAAGACATCGGCCTCATCGCGGACCATGCCCACGGCCCATATGCCCCGGTGAGCAGCCAGGGGCGGCAGGTCCAGTCCTGCGCGGGCGATTCGCAGCTGCTGGGCCAGCGCTCCGGTCCGTCGGCTGAGCAGGCTGGTGCCCACCAGCCTGACGTCTCGGCGGGCCAGGAACGCCCGGTGCTTGAGCTCTCGCAACGGATCGAGAAGCGGTGAGGGGCTCTCGCGGCTGCCTCCAGGTGCTGCAACTCCCGGGTCAGCAGCGGTGTCTCGGGGATCTCTAGGACCTCGCACAGCGTGCGGAGGCGGTGGCGCCAGTCCAGCCTCTGCCGGGCCAGCAGTTGCTGCGCCCGAGCCGCCTCCGGGCTCCACTGCCCGCTGAGCTCGGCGATGCGCTCCAGACCCGCGGCTGGATCCGTGGGGGAGACCTCGACGGTGGCCGTCTCCCACAGCGTCTCCAGGGTGCCGCTCGGGGCCGCCCCGACGACGACTGCCCCGGCCGCCAGCGCATCGGTCCAGCGCCCCGTGAGGTAGTCGCGGGTCGGGTGGGTGTAGGACGCTGGGCTGACGAGGTTGGAGAAGGCCAGCATGAAGCGGCTGCGCAGCGGTGCCTGACGCAGGTGCTCGTAGTTGCAGGCCGGGTCCGCGGGATCCAGCGGCGGGCGCCCCTGGAAGCGCAGCCCGCGCTCGACGGCCAGCCGCGCCGTGGCGGCGTCGTCGTCCCAGGCCGGCGGCTGGCGTCCGACGCGCAGCAGATCGGTGCTGCGGTCCCCGTCCTGCAGCGGGAAGGTGAGGGTGTCGGCGCCCCAGGGCAACACGGAGACGGGGGCGTCCGTCAGCGGGGCCCACTCTTGGCGCAGGCCGGGATCCGTGATGAACAGGTGATCGAAGTGCCGCCCGGTGCGGGTGAAGCGGGCGATGCGATACGTCCAGAACGAGTCGATCACCCAGGCGACGATCGTGGCGTGGCCGGGCAGCCAGTGCCGCACCCGCGCCGCTTGAGCCAGATGCGCCGGGTTCGGGGTGATGACCAGCAGGCCGCGTGAGGAGGCGGAGCGGAACCGGGGGATCGCGGAGGCGCCGCGCTGCAGGGCCGTGTGCGGGGCGCGTTCGTCGAGACGGATCACCCGGGCATCCAGCAGCCGCGCAGTCAGCCGGACGAGGGCGTCCACGGGGCCCAGCCCTGTCCGGCGGGTCGCACGTGCAGCAGATCGAGCTCCACCAGCATCTCCCTCTCAGCCTCGGCGGTCCGCGGCTGGGCGCCGCGGACGGCCCTCGATTCTAGAGGCCGCAGGAGTGGAGCGGGCAGGCCCGGACCATCTCCTAGAGCGTGAGATCCACGTGCTTGGTCTCTCGCATCAGCAGACCCGCCACCAAGGTCAGGCCCGCGATGCCGGCGAGATACCACGAGAACACGGATCCCATGCCGGCTTGAGACAGCCAGGTGATGACATATGGGGCGGTTCCGCCGAAGACCGCGGTCGCGAGCGACAGTGTCGCAGCGACACCCTTCGCGCGCACCCTCAAGGGCAGGACCTCGGACCACACTGCGCCGTTCACACCGAAGAGCAGCGCGATGGCGATCAGCGCGAGGCACTGGACCAGGAGGAACGAGGCGACGCTGCCGTCGAGCATGCGGAACAGCACGAAGGGCAGAACGAGGAAAGCGGCGCCGAACCCGATCACCAAGGGCTTGCGGCCGATCCGGTCCCCGAGCAGCCCAGCCGCGACGATCGTGGCGAGGAAGATCACCTGAGCCACCAGGGAGGCCCCCAGAGTCTGCTGGGGAGTCATGCCGTGCTGAACCTGGGCGTACGTGGGCAGATAGATCAGCCACGTGTAGAACATCAGGGATCCGCCGGCCGACAGGGCGAAGATCATCAGCAGACCGACCCCTACGGATGGCGCGCCAAGGGCGTGGCCTCGACCGGCGGGTGCGTCCCCACGATGGCCGGAGGCAGGCTGGGTGGACTTGGTGGTCGTCTGCACCTGCGGCACCGACTGGGTGAAGGTCTCCGACTCGGAGATCGAGCGCCGCAGGTACAGGGCGTACAGGCCTAGGAGGCCGAAGGCCAAGCGCCAGCCCCACGACGCCACCTGATCCGGGGTGAGGCCCGCGTTGATCGCCATTCCCGTCAAGGTGGCCATGATGGTGCCGAGGATCACGGAGACCCACGAGGTGGAGCCGTACAGCGCGCGTCGTGAGCGCGGTGCGCGCTCGACGAGGTAGGTCACGGCAGTGCCCATCTCGCCTCCGTGGGCCAGGCCCTGGATGAGCCGCGCACTGACCAGTATGACGGCGGCCAGGACGCCCGCGGTCTCGAAGGTCGGAGTCACGGCGATCATGAAGCTGCCCAGGGCGGTGATCATCATCGCGATGAACAGGCTCTTCTTGCGCCCCACGCGGTCTGCATAGGCGCCGAACAGGAAACCGCCGAGGGGACGAGCCACGAAGCCGACGGCGAATACCGCCAGGGTCGCCAGGAGATCAGACGCAGGGTTGCCCGAGCGGAAGATCTGGGCAGCGAAGACCGGGGCGAAGATCGTGTAGACGTTCCAGTCGTACCACTCGAGGGCGTTGCCGAAGTTGACGGCGATCATGTCTCGCAAACGACGCGGCTGCGGCTCGTCGAGCGCAGCGCCGTCGGCCGGCCGGGCGGAGGGTGTCGCGGGGCTCATGCGCGGCCCTCCAGCCCGGCCTGGGCCTCCCCGTCCGCGCCGGGCACCCGCATCTCAAACGTCTCGCGGACGACGGTGTAGTCGAAGTAGCCCAGTCGAGCGATCGGCTGGATCTTGGGAATGTCGATGCGACCTTCAGGTGTGATGACGTCGTCGTCGATGTGGATCGTATCCACATGGGCGAAGACGATGTCGACAGTTCCGACCTCGGAGTCTCCGGGGATGTGGTGGGTCGAGTGGTAGCGGCACTCGAAGCGGATGGGTGACTGCGCCACCATCGGTATCGGGTGGTTGTCCGCGTAGACCTTGGTGACGCCGTGCTCGGCGATGCGGTCCCATTCGCTAGCTGCGGAGTCCAGCGCCATGGCCGAGGTGTTGACCGCCTCCCGGAGGTCGTAGGTCGCCATGTTCCAGACGAACCACCCGGTCCGCTCGGCGTTGAGCACGGTGTCCTTGCGTCGACCGTCCGGGTACTGATTGGCGGAGAACATCACCATCGGCGGGTCGAAGGTCAGGTTCTGCCACTGGCTGTAGGGAGCGATGTTCTCCACGCCTTCAGGGCTCACGGAGGAGAGCCAGCCGATGGGTCGAGGGACGGTGGAGCTCTTGAACGGTGAGAACGGCAGCGGGTTCTCCTGATGCTGCGGACGGTACTTCACGGGCCCTCCATGTGATCTGGGTAACAGGTTGCGGCGCACACTACGTCGTATATCCCACATATATCAAGCATCTGGGCGAGATTGTCCGGAGCCTCAGGGGGCGGTCTTCCGCGGCGAGCCTTAGGGTGAGGCGATGAGCAAACGAGACGAGGCCTATGCGCTGCTCGCTCAGATGATCGAGACGGGCGCTCTGCCAGCAGGGGCGGCCGTCACCGAGGCCGCGCTGATGGAATCCACGGGGTGCGGGCGCACGCCGCTCCGTGAGGCTGTCCAGCGGCTGGTCCAGGACCGCTGGCTCGATCTCGGCCCCGTCAGGGGTCTGCGAGTGCCGGTCATCTCCGTGGACGATCAGCTGGCGCGCCTCGAGGTCCGGCGCTCACTGGAGGCCCTGGCGGTCGGGCTGGCCAGCACCCGGGCCAGCCCGGAGCAGGTCGAGGAGCTGCGCGCACATGCCGAAGCCCTGGCCGCCGTGTCGTCCACGGAGGGCTACGTCGCCGGCGTCGCGCGCTCGCATGAACTGATCAGACGCGCTGCGGTCAACGACTACCTGGCCGATTCGCTGACTCCCTTGCAGGGGCTTTCGCGACGGTTTTGGCTGGCGACGACCGCCCAGAGGCCGGGCGAGGTGGAGCGAGGCCGCTCCTTCTACGTTCCCTGCCTGAGGGCGATGGCGAATCGAGATGCTGAAGCCGCCAGAGGTGCCCTGCTCGGACTGCATGACTTTCTGGCGAGTTCGGCGATCGAGCATGCTGCATCCCAGGTCGATGCCGTTCGCGAGCTGAGCCCGCCGCCCCCGGCGACATGGGGTGCGGGCTCGCCGGTCCGGGGATAGCTCTGTCCGCCCGGGCGGGGGCCGCACCGAGGGCGATGCGGCTCTGCTCACACTTGCGGCTGCACTCTGCCGGGGTCGCGCGGCGCCTGCGAGAATCGAGATGCCGTCGACGAGTCGTCGGCGCCACCGTTTCGAAGAGGACACCATGACCCCTCCTGCGCTGCCCGTGCCCGAGCTCGAGCCGACCGTGCAGAGGCTGCTGGCAGCCGTGCGCCCGCTCGTGGAGCCCGCTCAGCTCGAGCGCACTCGCGAGACCGCTCAGGACTGGCTGGCCGGCGGCGCCCCTCTGCTGCAGCAGCGTCTGCTGGACTTCGCCCGGCAGGAGGACGCGGAGGGCCGCAGCTGGCTGTCGCGGGAGTGGCTGCGCGGCTACCTGCGCACGCGCGACCCCCTGCCGCTGAGCACGAGCGTGGGCTTCCAGTTGGCCGACGAGCCCGGGGTTCCTGGCCTGGATCGCGCCGCGCGCTTCATCCACCGCGCGGCCGCCGTGCACCTGCAGCAGCTGCGCGGTGAGACCCCGGTGGAGGTCAGCCCGCGCGGTGCGCACCTGTGCATGCAGCAGTGGGAGGCCCTGGGCGGCGGGCTGCGGCACCCGCAGGCGGGCACGGACGAGATCCGCCGGCCGCGGGTCGAGGCCGCCGACGCCGAGATCGGCATCCTCCACCGGGGGCGTCTGCGAGTCCTGCCGATTGCCGATGCCGACGGCCAGCCCCGCAGCGCCGCCTGGATCGCGCAGGCGCTGCGCACGATCGTCGCCGCGCCGGGCGGAGCCCGGGACGAACTGCCCTTCGGCGCGGTCTCCTGGCTGCCCTCCGAGGCCGCCGCCGAGATCCTCGACGGGCTGCTGGCAGAGGAGTCCAACGCGCGGACCTACGAGCGGCTGTCCCGGCTGGTCTTCACCGTGAGCCTGCAGGAGCAGGAGCTCACCGAGGAGCAGCACCTGCGGCACCTGGCCTTCGGCTTCCACGACGCCTGGGTGCGCAAGCCGATGTCCTACGAGATCGGCCTGGGTGACACCTTCACGGGCGTGCACGTGGAGCACAGCACGATCGACGGGGCCACGGTGCTGGCGGCCGTGGGGCGCATGCAGCAGGTCGAGATCCACGACGCCCCCGCCGCCGATCCGGACCTGGTCATCGAGGCCCCGGAGCTCGCCTGGTCGATGACTGCGGAGCAGGCCCAGCGCGTGCGCACCGGGCTGGAGGGCGTGTCTCAGGCCGTCGAGCCGCTGTCGGTGCGCCTCGTCACAGTGCCGCGCGCGGCCGCCGAGGACCGGCCGTTCCGGATGAGCGACGACGCCGTCCAGCAGCTGATCTTCACGATCGCCCAGCTGCTGGCCTTCGGGCGGGTGCGCAGCGTCTACGAATCGGTCGACGTTCGCGAGTTCCAGGCCGGGCGCACCGAGTGCCTTCGTCCCGTGACCTCCCGGGCCGTCGAGTTCGCGGCCGCCGCCGTGGAGGGCACCGCGACCCAGGAGCAGCTGCGCGCGGCGATCGAGGCCCACAAGGACTGGATCAAGGCCTGCAAGGCGGGACACGGTCCGGAGCGGCACCTCACCGGGTTGCGGCTGATGGCAGATGAGGCCCAAGCGCAGGAGGGGCTGCTCAGCGACCCGTCGCTGGACGCGCTCTCGGAGGACTTCCTGTCGACCACCTCGGTGGGCGGGGCGCAGTCCATCGTGCGCTACGCCTTCGCCCCGTCCACGGCAGCGGGCTTCGGGATCGCCTACACCAAGGGCGAGCACGAGTTCGAGTTCTGCCTCAGCTTCCGGACCGACACCGCCGAGGACCCCGATGGCTTCGCCCAGGCGCTGGGAGAGGCCGCGCGGCTGCTGTGGTCCGTTGTCGGGACGCCTGCGCGCTGAAGGCGGCACCGTGCCCCAGTAGGGTGGTCACAGAGACCCGAACACCGCGCCCGTACCAGGGCGCACGGCAGAGACGGAGAAGCACCGAATGACCGAGCGCACCCTCATCCTGGTCAAGCCCGACGGCGTCGAGCGAGGCCTGACCGGTCAGGTCCTGGCCCGGGTCGAGGCCCGCGGCTTCCGCCTGGCCGAGCTGAAGAAGCTCGACGCCACCCGGGAGATCCTGGAGCAGCACTACGCCGAGCACCAGGGCAAGCCGTTCTTCGAGCCGCTCGTCGAGTTCATGATGTCCGGGCCCATCGTGGCCGCGGTGTTCGAGGGCGAGTCCGTGATCGAGTCCTTCCGCGCCATGGCCGGGGTGTCCGATCCGGTCAAGGCCGCCGCCGGGACCATCCGCGGCGACCTGGCCCGCGACTGGGGCGAGAAGGTCCAGAAGAACATCGTGCACGGCTCGGATTCCGCCGAGTCCGCCGAGCGCGAGATCGGCATCTGGTTCGCCTGAGCCGAAGCCTCCCGCAGCATCACAACGGCCGCACCGACATGCTCGGTGCGGCCGTCGTCGTACCTGCCGCGCCGCGACGCGCCGCTGGAGTGTGAGCCGTTGCACACGCCCGGGCGCACCAGTAGGTTGCTGAAGCATCCCGTGCAAGAGCGCACGGAAGCGCGATCCCACCCATGAAGGAGGCGCCGTGAGCACCCCGGAGTCCAGGACGCAGGAGCTGCTGGAGCTCGTCGGCGGCACCGGCATCCCGGTGGCGCACCTGCTGTGCGACCGCCACGACCCGGAGGCGGTGGCCTTCACGGTCGTCGAGCAGGATCTCTCCCGCCGGGAGCTGACCTACGGGCACCTCACCGAGCGCTCGCAGCGCGCCGCCGCTGCACTGGCCGAGCTCGGCGTGGGGCCCGGCGACCGGGTGGCCACCCTGATGGGCAAGGGCGAGGACCTGGTGGTGACGCTGCTGGGCATCTGGCGCCTGGGGGCGACACACATCCCGCTGTTCACGGCCTTCGCCCCGTCCGCGATCGTCCAGCGGCTGCTGCCCAGCCGGCCTCGAGTGGTGGTCTGCGACGCCTCCCAGCGCAGCAAGCTTGACTCCGAGCAGCTGTGCGGGCCTGAGGCCGACTGGACGGTCGTGACCGCCGACGACGGCTCCGGCGAGCCCGTGCGGGAGCCCGCCCTGGACCAGCTGCTCGAGCAGCACCAGCCGGGCATGCCGGCAGCGCTGTGCGACGGCGACGACCACCTGGTGCACATCTACACCTCCGGCACCACCGGCTCGCCCAAGGCCGTGCCGGTCCCGGTGCGCGCGCTGGCCGCCTTCGGCATCTACCTCGACTACGGCCTGGACGTGCGTGCGGACGATGTCTTCTGGAACGCCGCCGACCCCGGATGGGCCTACGGCCTGTACTACGGGATCATGGGCCCGCTGTTCATGGGCCGGGCCAACATCCTGCTGCGCGGCGGCTTCAGCCCGGAGCTGACCTGGCGGCTGCTCAGCGAGCTCGGGGTCACCAACCTCGCCGCGGCGCCGACCGTCTACCGCGTGCTGCGCTCCGGGTCCGGCCCGGACGAGCCCGTCAGTGTGCGGGTGGCCTCCTCCGCAGGAGAGCCCCTGAACCCGCAGCTGGTCGAGTGGGCGCAGCAGCACCTGGGCACGGCCATCCGCGATGACTACGGCCAGACCGAGATGGGCATGTGCATCGTCAACGGCTGGCACCCGGACGTGCTGCGCCCGATCGAGCCCGGCTCCATGGGCAGGCCCCTGCCCGGATTCGCCGCGCAGGTCCTCGAAATGGAGGAGGATCGCCCCGCCGCTGACGACGAGCCCGGCCGCCTGTCGATCGTCCTGCCGGACAGCCCCCTGATGTGGTTCACCGGCTACGTGGACGAGCCCGCGCGCACCGCGCAGCGCTATTCCTCCGACGGCAGCCGGTACCTCACCGGCGACCTCGCCCGCAGGCTGTCCTCGGGCGCCTTCGCCTTCACGTCGCGCGACGACGACGTCATCCTCATGGCCGGCTACCGGGTGGGCCCGCTCGAGGTCGAGTCGGCCCTGATGGGCCACCCCGCCGTGGCCGAGGCCGCCGTGATCGGCGTGCCCAACGACCTGCGCGGCGAGGTCGTGGAGGCCTTCGTCGTGCTGCGCGATGACGCCGAGGGCACGGACGGCCTGGGCGAGGAGATCGCCCGGTTCGTGAAGACCGAGTACGCCGCGCACGCCTTCCCGCGCCGAGTCCACCTGGTCGACGAGCTTCCCAAGACGCCGTCGGGCAAGGTCCAGCGCAATGTGCTGCGCGCCCAGCGCAAGGCGCAGGCCGCCACCGGCGAGCGCTCCTGAGCCCCCGGTCCCGCGCCTCGGCGCGCCGGAGCAGAACCCGAACGAGAACCCCCAAGGAGAGACCATGCAGCTGAAGGACACCGTCGCCCTCGTCACCGGAGCGGCCTCCGGACTCGGAGCGGCCACCGCCGCCGAGCTCGTCGCCCAGGGAGCAACCGTCTGCGGAGTGGACCTGCAGCCCTCGATCGACAAGGCCGAGGCCCAGGACGGCGTGCACCTGATCGCCGCCGACGTCACCGATCCCGAGGCCGTGCAGGCCGCCGTGGCCGAGGCCGCCGCTGCCGGCCCGCTGCGCCTGGCTGTGAACTGTGCGGGCATCGCCCCGGGCCAGCGCATCCTCAGCAAGAAGGGCCCCCACGACATCGGGCTGTTCCAGAAGGTCGTGGAGATCAACCTGATCGGCACGTTCAGCGTCATGACGGCGGCAGCGGCGGCCATGGCCGAGCTCGAGCCGGTCGACGACGACGGCCAGCGCGGCCTGATCGTCTCCACCGCCTCGGTCGCGGCCTTCGAGGGCCAGATCGGGCAGGCTGCCTACGCGGCCTCGAAGGGCGGCGTCCATGCGCTGACGATCTCGGCGGCGCGCGATCTGGCCTCGAAGGGCATCCGCGTGTGCACGATCGCCCCGGGCATCGTCGAGACGCCCATGATGGCCGGGATCGACCCCGACTTCCGCGCCGGGCTGGAGGCCACCGTGCCGTTCCCGGCGCGCCTGGCCCGTCCCCACGAGTACGCCCGTCTGGTGACCATGCTCGCCGAGCACGACTACCTCAACGGGGAGACGGTGCGCATGGACGGCGCCCTGCGCATGCCTCCGCGCTGATCACCGGGCAGTCGCCTGAGCGGATTGCGGAGCCTGGGGCACGCCCCTAGGCTGTGAGTCCCTCCCGATCGCCGCTGGGTCCTTCCCGGACTCGCGCAGATGCGGGGGAATGACAGCGCGAACGCCCCGGAAGTCCTCTTCCGGGGCGTTCGTTCTGTGTCCAGGCCCCCTGGCACGGGGGCGGGGGATCAGGCGAACATGGTGCCGGAGAAGCGGACCAGCACGGCGCCGAAGACGACCACCACGATCAGCACGGCCGCGCCGATGCTCCACAGGCCCGCGCTGGAGCGGGCGGCCGCCGAGCCCGGCAGCGCCCCGGTGCGCACGCCGCGTCCGATCGTGGACATCAGCAGGAACGGGTGCACGAGCCACACGAGCATGCAGTACAGGCACAGGGCGTTGATCTCGAAAGTGGCCTGGAACCACAGCCAGATCAGGAAGACCTCTCCCAGCACCAGGCCTGCGATCAGGCCCCACCAGAACCAGCGGCGGAAGCGGGCTCCGGCCAGCACGGCGACTGCGATCACGATCACCACCGCGTAGGCGATCAGCCCGATCAGCGGATTCGGGAAGCCGAAGACCGCCGCCTGGTCGCTGCGGATCACGGTGCCGCACGAGAGCACCGCATTGAGATCGCAGGCCGTGGTGTGCAGCGGGTTCTCCAGGATCTGCAGCTTCTCTCCGACCAGCGAGATCGAGGCGTACAGCCCGGCGGCCGCGGTGATCAGCGCCAGGATCGCCCAGCTGGTCTCGCCCGCGGGGCGGGGGGAGGTCGGCTCGAAGCTGTGCGCGGAGGCGTGGGCGCGGTCCAGCTCTTCGGTGGAGGAGGCCAGGGTGTCTCGGGTATTCACACTCCCGATCCTACGACGGCACCCACCGGTGCTGAGGGTCGCGGCCGTCACCCCGCGATCGGACGTGATGTGCCTCATTGCGCAGGTGCGCTGTGTCAGAATGAGGGCGGTCCTCCGTCGGTCGCACCCGATGGAGGGTCCGTCGACGGCTCCGACCCGGTCGGCGTGGCCGCAGCTCTCGGAAGGATCGAGCGCGTCCGCCGCCCGGACAAGATCGGCCGCGAGCACGGTCCTACAGGATCGGCCCCGGCGACTCGGATCCGTGACGGCCTGCGCGCCCGGCGAACAGCGCCCCCGCGCAGCGCACACACACGACTTCTTGCAGCAGCCGCGCGACCCCACGGGGCCACGCACGGCGCTCACGACCGGGGGACCACCGGGTGCGGACGGCCGGTACCCGCAGGAGCACAGCGCACATGGCATCAGAGCAGGCACAGCCCGGGGCACAGAGCGCACCGGAGGCGGAGCCGACCGAGCAGACGACGGCAGAGCAGCCGGCGACCGAGCAGGCCGAGGCCGAGGCCGAGCAGCCGGCGACCGAGCAGGCTGAAGCCGAACCGGCAGCGTCCGAGCAGGCCGAGGCCGAGCACGTCGAGGCCGAGGGCCACGCCGCCGAGCAGTCCGACCCGGCGCAGACCGCCTTCGAGGCGCTCGAGTCGGCGGAGCAGCCGCAGGAGCAGGCAACCTCCACGATCCTGCGCACCACGCCGCTGCCCGGCGGCGAGCAGGACGGCCAGGACGAGGCTGAGGCTTCCGAGCACAGTTCAGCACGAGAGCCCGTCCAGGAGCCGGCGGCGCAGCAGCAGGAGAAGGAGCACGAGACGCAGCAGCAGGACGAGCAGCCGGCTGCGGATCCGTTCGCGGCCTTCGGCGCCGCCACTGCCACGTCGCTGCTCTTCCACGCCCCTGCTCCGGAGGACGTCGCGGCAGCGCGAGAGCGCGCCGAGCGCGAACGCGAGGAGGCCCGCCTGCGCGAGGTCCAGGCGGAGGAGCAGGCCGAAGAGGCCGAGTACGAGGACCCGGAGCCCGGCGCGGGGGTCACCAGCCGTCGGCGTCGGCGTCGGCGCCGCGGCTCGGAAGACCTGGAGCTGACCGGCGGGGAGGACGGCGATCCCGAGCAGACCGTGACCCGCATCCGCACCGCGCGCGTGGTCGACGGCTCGGCGCCCACCACTGTGCAGTCCGTGAAGGGCTCCACGCGCCTGGAGGCCAAGAAGCAGCGTCGTCGCGAGTCCCGTCAGACCGGGCGCCGACGCCAGGGGATCACCGAGGCGGAGTTCCTGGCGCGCCGGGAGTCGGTCGAGCGCACCATGGTGGTGCGGCAGAAGAACGACCGCATCCAGATCGGCGTGCTCGAGGACGGCATCCTGGCCGAGCACTTCGTCTCGCACACGCAGCAGGACTCGCTGATCGGCAGCGTCTACCTGGGCAAGGTCCAGAACGTGCTGCCGTCCATGGAGGCCGCCTTCGTGGACATCGGCCGCGGCCGCAACGCCGTGCTCTACGCCGGCGAGGTCGACTGGGACAAGGCGAACCTGGGTGGTGCGGCCAAGCGCATCGAGAATGCGCTCAAGCCCGGTGACCCCGTGCTCGTGCAGGCCACCAAGGATCCGGTCGGGCACAAGGGCGCTCGGCTGACCAGCCAGGTCTCCCTGCCGGGGCGCTACCTCGTGTTCGTGCCGGGCGGGTCGATGACCGGCATCTCCCGCAAGCTGCCGGACGTGGAGCGCCAGCGCCTGAAGAAGATCCTCAAGGACCACCTCCCGGAGGGCGCCGGCGTGATCGTCCGCACCGCCGCCGAGGGGGCCTCCGAGGAGGAGCTCACCAACGACATCAACCGCCTGCGCACCCAGTGGGAGCAGATCCAGGAGAAGGCTTCCCAGGGCAAGACCCTGGCTCCCGAGCTGCTCTACTCCGAGCCGGATCTGACCATCAAGACCGTGCGCGATGTCTTCAACGAGGACTTCACGGCCATGCACGTCCAGGGCCAGGAGGCCTGGGACGGCATCGAGGCCTACGTGACCTACGTGGCCCCGGACCTGCTGGAGCGCGTCCACCGCTGGGAGGGCGACGAGGATCTCTTCGCCCACTATCGGGTGGACGATCAGATCTTCAAGGCGCTCGAGCGCAAGGTCATGCTGCCCTCGGGCGGCTCGCTGGTGATCGACCGCACCGAGGCCATGACCGTGGTCGACGTCAACACCGGCAAGTTCACCGGCTCCGGCGGCAACCTCGAGGAGACCGTCACCAAGAACAACCTCGAGGCGGCCGAGGAGATCGTGCGGCAGCTGCGCCTGCGCGATATCGGCGGCATCGTGGTCATCGACTTCATCGACATGGTGCTCGAGGCCAACCGCGATCTCGTGCTGCGCCGCCTGGTCGAGTGCCTGGGCCGCGACCGCACCAAGCACCAGGTCGCCGAGGTCACCTCGCTGGGGCTGGTCCAGATGACCCGCAAGCGCATGGGCACCGGACTGCTCGAGGTCTTCTCGGAGGACTGCGAGGGCTGCGACGGCCGCGGAGTGATCGTCCACGACCACCCGCTCAAGGGCCGCAGCTCGGGGTCCTCGGACAACCGCCAGGGCCGCAACGACCGCAAGCGCAGCCGTCGTCTGCCGGGCGGGCAGGACGAGCAGCGCCCGCGTGCCGAGGACCCGGAGCAGGCCAGGCGCGCCCAGGCCACTCGCAGCGCACTGGCCGCGATCGCCTCGGCCAGCGGCCACGACACTGATTCCTCCGCCGCAGCAGGCGGAGCCCCGGAGCCGGCGACGGCGAGCGAGCCCGCCGGGCACGACGACTCCCAGGCCCAGCGCTCGCAGGACGACCAGGAGTCCCGCGAGAGCGGCAAGCGCCGTCGCAAGCGCCGCGGCAAGCGCTCGCGCGGCCGCGGCCAGGACGCCCAGGGCTCGCCGGAGCAGGAGGCTCAGGGCCAGGCAGGGCAGCAGCAGTCCTCGCAGGAGGCCGCCGAGCGCACCGAGCGCGAGCGCAGCGCTCAGGACGAGTCCACGGCTGCTGAGGCCGAGCAGGGCCGCGGCGAGTCGACGTCCCGTGCGCAGGAGCCCCGCCGGCGCGGCGGTCGTTCGGCCGGTCGGGGCGCCCGAGGCCGCTCCGAGGCCCCGAGCGGGGCTCGATCCGAGGACGAGACCCGTTCGCTGATCGAGGCCCGCATCCGCGCCGCCTCCGGTGAGGCCTCCGAGCCCCGTGCTGCAGCACAGGACGCGGCGGAGCATTCGGGCCCCGACCACGAGCAGACCGACGAATCCGCGTCCGCTGCGGCGTCGGAGCCGAAGCGCACGAGCTCGCGCCTGGACTCGGCCCTTGACTCCGAGGGCCGTCGTGAGCGGCGCACGCGCACGGCGCGCACCGAGTCGCAGGAGGCTGCCCAGGGAGCTTCGCAGGGTGAGCAGGCGGCCGCCGCGCAGCAGAAGCGGCGCAGCAGCCGCACTGCGGCGGCCGCGCAGGCCGCACCGGAGACGGTCGAGGCCCCGGCCGCACCGTCGGCTCCGGTCGCCCAGGGCACGGCGACGGTGCGCGGCGCGGACGCGGAGCAGGCGGCTCCGGTGCGCCAGCGGGCCCGTCGCTCGCGCCGTGCCGCCGCCCCGGCGGGCACGCCCGAGGTCCCGCAGTCGGCTCCCGCGGCTCCGGCCGCCGCGGCGACCGTGACCGCAGGCACCGCCTCGGTGGTCGCCCAGACCGACGGAGCCTCGCAGGTGACGATCAACGGCGAGGTCATCGAGCTGCCGCAGGGCCACAGCGCCGCCGAGGCGCTGGGCGCCGGCGGCTCGACCGGCTCGCAGCTCGAGTCGCTGGCCAGCACCATGGGCGAGCGCGAGCCCGGTGCCGCCGGACCGCGTCGCCGCCCGCGCCGCTCGCGGCGCGCCAGCGCGCCCGAGGCCGCTCCTCAGACGGGCGCGGAGCAGTCCTCGCCGCAGGACGGTCACGGGCGCGCCTGAGCGCAGGGCCGCACCGGCGAGCAGCCGGCCCCGCTGAGCCGCGTGCATGACGGCCGCCTCCCCGAGCGGGGAGGCGGCCGTCGTCGTCTCCCAACAGAACAGCCGAATCATGCGTAGACTGAGCAGGCACGACACGGGGTGCCGCCCGAGCAGGCGGCTGAGAGAACACCCGTCGAACCTGAACTAGTTCGCACTAGCGGAGGGATTGTCGCCTTGATGCACAGTCACACCCAGAGTCCATCGCAGTCCGCCCACCAGCCCGTCTCGGAGCGGATGGCCCGGCTGCTCGAGCAGCTGCGCAGCACTCGCCCCCTGGTGCAGTGCCTGACCAATACGGTGGTCTCCAACTTCACCGCCAACGCCCTGCTGGCCCTCGGCGCTGCTCCGGCCATGACGGACATCCAGGGGGAGGCAGGGCCGTTCGCCGAGGTCGCCGACGGCATGCTGATCAACCTGGGCACCCCGGATCCCGAGCAGCGCGGCGCCATGCGCGAGGCCGCTGCCGCGCGGCAGGCCTCAGGCCGCCCCTGGGTGCTGGACCCGGTGGCGATCGGCTCGCTGCCGATCCGCACTGCCCTTGCCGCCGAGCTGCTGGAGTCCCGTCCGGCGGTGATCCGCGGCAACCCCTCGGAGGTCCTGGCTCTCACCGGAGGGGCCGGGGGCCGCGGCGTCGACACGACCGATGCCCCGGAGGCCGCCGTTCAGGCCGCCCGGCAGCTCGTATCGACCGGCAGCGCCGATGCCGTGGCCATCTCCGGGCCCGTCGATCTGATCGTCTCCTCCTCGGCGACGCTGAGCGTGCCGCACGGGCACGAGCTGCTGACCCAGGTGGTGGGCGGAGGATGCGCCCTGGGCTCCGTGATCGCGGCCTTCGCCGCCGTCGCGCAGGACCCCGCCGAGGCCGCTGCGGCCGGGAGCCTGGTCTGGGGGCTGGCGGCCGAGGACGCCGCCGATCGCTGCCAGGGTCCGGGGTCCTTCGCCGTGCACCTGCTCGACTCCCTGCACGGGCTGCGCCCCGAGGATGTCACCGAGCGCTGCCGTGTCGAGACGGACGATGCCTCGAGTGCCGCGGACGATATCGCCGCCGGAGCGGACCAGGCCGAGGAGGTCGGGCGATGAGCCGCCGATTCGACCCCGCCGCACTGTCGCTCTACCACGTCACCGACCCCCAGCTCAGCCGGCCTCGCAGCGTCCCCGAGGTCGCGCGATTGGCTGTCGAGGGCGGGGCGAGCATGATCCAGGTCCGAGCAAAGGACGCCTCCGGGCGCGAGCTGCTCGAACTGCTCGAGGCCGTCGTGTCCGCCGTGGACGGGAAGGCCCCGGTGGTCGTCGACGATCGCGTGGAGACCCACCTGGCCGCACGCGCCCGGGGGATCGTCTGCGACGGCGTCCACATCGGCCAGTCGGATCTGCCCCCGGAGGACGCCCGGCGCCTGTGCGGACCGGAGGCGATCATCGGGCTCTCTGCGGCCTCGCAGGACGAGATCGCAGCTGCCGCGGCACTGCCCGCGGGCACGGTGGACTACCTGGGCATCGGGGCGGTGCGGGCCACGGAGACCAAGCCCGACGCCCCGCAGCCGCTGGGCATCGACGGCTTCGCCCGGGCGCGAGCTCTGAGCCCCCTGCCTGCTGTGGCCATCGGCGGGATCCGGCCGGAGGACGTCGCGGGGCTGATGGCCGCCGGGGCCGACGGCGTGGCCGTGGTCTCCGGGATCTGCGCGGCCCCCGATCCGCGCCTGGCGGCGCAGACCTACCGGCGGGAGATGCAGCGATGAGCTCGACGACCTGGAGCACGACCAGCACGCGCGCCGTCCCGCGCGTCCTGTCGATCGCCGGCACCGATCCGACCGGCGGCGCCGGTCTGCATGCGGATCTGAAGACCATCAGCGTCCTGGGCGGCTACGGCATGGGTGCGGTCACCGCTGTCATCGCGCAGAACACCTGCGGTGTGCGCTCGATCCACACGCCGCCGCCGGAGGTGCTGAGAGATCAGCTGCTGGCCGTCTCCGACGACGTCGTCGTGGATGCCGTGAAGATCGGCATGCTGGGCAGCGCCGGTGCGGTCGAGGTCGTGGGGCAGTGGCTGCAGGAGAAGAAGCCGCCGCTGTGCGTCATCGATCCCGTCATGGTCGCCACCGCCGGTGGGACGCTGCTGGAGTCCGAGGCGCTCGGCGCCGTCCTGGAGTTGCTGGGCTCCGCCGACCTGGTGACGCCGAACCTCACGGAGCTCGCCTCCCTGCTGGACCGGGCGCCGGCGCAGGACTGGCCCGAGGCCCTCGAGCAGGGACGGCGCCTTGCAGATCAGCTCGGCGTGGCCGTGCTCGTCAAGGGCGGGCACCTGCCGGGGGAGCGAACCCCTGATGCGATGGTCGCGCCCGGGCAGGCGGAGCCGATGGCGCGGTGGGACGCAGCGCGGATCGACACGAGCTGCACCCACGGCACGGGCTGCTCGCTCTCGTCCGCGATCGCCGTGCTGGCCGCGCGGTCGGGGAACCTGCCCCAGGCGATCGGCGCGGCGCGGGTCTGGCTGCGCGGGGCGCTCGCCCATGCCGAGGAGCTCGAGGTGGGGCAGGGCAACGGCCCGGTGCACCACGGGCACCACCTGGGCCCGGCCCTGCGCGGGCTTCTCGGGACGTGATCCGCACGACGACTCGCGGGGGCCGAATGTCCTTGTCCGCGGCGGTGACGATGGAGTAGTCTCCCTGCTCAGTGTCATGCCGCATGACCCCTTGCGACACCGTCCATGTCGTGAGCGCGGGACTTCGGAAGGCACACCCGGGTGCAGCTCCTGACCGCTGAGAAGCCGCGTCGGCCGTACTGTCTCCATCCCACTGGCAGGCCGACGCTACGGTGATCTCGGCGTCGTCAGTCAGGCAGGAGCGTCTGCGCCCCCAGACAGTGATTTCTACTCGAGAGAAGTGAGTTCCCCGTGGTTTACGCGATTGTCCGCGCAGGCGGCCGCCAGGAGAAGGTTGCCGTCGGCGACCTCGTGACCCTCGACCGTGTCGCCGGTGAGGCCGGCAGCACCTTCGAGCTCCCCGCGCTTCTGCTCGTCGACGGCGACAAGGTGACCTCCGAGGCCGAGAAGCTCTCGGGCGTCAAGGTCACGGCCGAGGTCGTCGAGAACCTCCGCGGCCCCAAGATCCGCATCATGAAGTACAAGAACAAGACCGGCTACAAGAAGCGCCAGGGTCACCGTTCGGAGCTGACCACCGTGAAGGTCACCGACATCAAGGCCTGACCCCACCCGGTCACCCTCTCCACACTCCATGGGTCCGCCCGAGCCTTCCGCGGCTCGAACCGGACCGACTAGCGAAAGCAGGCAGCAGCCATGGCACATAAGAAGGGCGCAAGCTCCACCCGCAACGGCCGCGACTCCAACGCCCAGTACCTGGGCGTCAAGCGCTTCGGCGGCGAGTCCGTCAACGCCGGCTCGATCATCGTGCGTCAGCGCGGCACCCACTTCCACCCCGGTGAGAACGTGGGCCGCGGCAAGGACGACACCCTGTTCGCCCTGGCCACCGGCGAGGTGGCCTTCGGGACCAAGCGCGGCCGCAAGGTCGTCAACGTCCTCGCAGCGGCTGAGTGACCCGGTGACCGCTGCGGCACCCTGAACGGGGTGCTGCAGCGGTCACTCGACGCGGGGAGGACCCGCGTCACGCTCACCGGCAGGATGCAGAGGGTGGGTGCCACGTGCGCCCACCCTCTCTTCTGTCTCAGGACCCCGCAGGCTGACCGCCTGGCGGAACGCACATCGCGGCGCTTCCCGGCGCCGATCAGCTGCCGGCGCAGGACGCCGGACAAGGAGGGGAGACCATGGCCGAGTTCGTCGACCGAGTGGTGCTCCACGCAGCGGGCGGCAACGGCGGCCACGGCTGCGTGTCCGTCAGGCGCGAGAAGTTCAAGCCGCTGGGCGGACCGGATGGAGGCCATGGCGGCGACGGCGGCTCCGTGATCCTGCGGGTCGACGGCCAGTCCACCACGCTGCTGCCGTACCACCGCTCCCCGCACCGCTCCGCACCCAACGGCGGGCCGGGCATGGGAGATGACCGCAACGGGTTCAAGGGCGAGGACCTGATCCTCTCGGTCCCGGACGGCACCGTCGTGAAGGACCGCGACGGCGAGGTCCTGGCGGACCTGGTCGGCATCGGCTCCGAGTTCGTGGCCGCCGCCGGCGGTCAGGGCGGGCTCGGCAACGCGGCGCTGGCCTCTCCCAAGCGCAAGGCCCCGGGCTTCGCTCTGCTGGGCCTTCCCGGTGACGCCCGGGACATCGTGCTCGAGGTCAAGTCCCTGGCGGACATCGCGCTGGTGGGCTACCCGTCGGCCGGCAAGTCCTCTCTGATCGCTGCCATGTCCAAGGCGCGGCCCAAGATCGCCGACTACCCGTTCACCACGCTGGTGCCCAACCTCGGCGTGGTCGAGGCCGGGCAGTACCGCTACACCGTCGCCGACGTCCCCGGCCTGATCCCCGGCGCCTCCGAGGGAAAGGGCCTGGGCCTGGAATTCCTGCGCCATGTGGAGCGCTGCGCCGCGCTGGTGCACGTCATCGACTGCGCCACGCTCGAGCCCAACCGCGACCCCATCTCCGATCTGGAGGCGCTGGAGGCCGAGCTGGCCGCCTACGCGATCGACGGCAAGCTCGACGGCGGCCGCTCGATCCCGCTGCTGGAGCGCCCTCGTCTGGTGGTGCTCAACAAGATCGACGTCCCCGATGCCCGCGAGCTGGCCGAGTTCGTGCGCCCGGAGCTGGAGGAGCGCGGCTATCGCGTCTTCGAGGTCTCCACGGCCTCGCACGAGGGGATGAGCCTGCTGGGCTACGCCATGGGCGAGCTCGTCGAGCAGGGCCGTGAGGCCGAGGCCCCGGAGGAGACCGCACCGGCCGTGCTGCGGCCTGAGCCGCTGCGCACCCGTCGCGGCGGGAAGGTCGGGGTCCCCGACTTCACCATCACGCGCGAGGAGCGCGGCCTCGAGCCGCTGTGGCATGTGCGCGGCGAGAAGCCGGAGAAGTGGGTTCTGCAGACCGACTTCAACAACGAGGAGGCGGTGGGCTACCTGGCCGACCGCTTCGCCAAGCTCGGCATCGAGGACGAGCTGTTCCGCCAGAAGGCCCGACCCGGAGACGCCGTGCTGATCGGACCCGAGGAGGACGGCGTGGTCTTCGACTGGGAGCCCACCATGGTCGGCGGCGCGGAGCTGCTCGCGGCACCGCGCGGCACGGACCCGCGACTGCAGGACACCACGAGCCGTCCCACGCGCGAGCAGAAGCGCCGGGAGTTCTACGATCGGATGGACGCCAAGACCGCCGCGCGCGACGAGCTCGAATCCGAGCGCCTGGCCGGCGTGTGGACCGAATCCGTCGATGAGAAGCGCCGAGCCCGGCAGCAGGGCGACAGCCAGGGCCGGGACACGACCGAGGACTGAGCGCGGCTCTGCCGCAGCGCAGCACGACAGCATCACCCACGCGACACGCACGATCCACTGACCTCTTCAGATCTGCCCTGAGCACAGGGCGCAGGAAGGACACGGACAAGCATGGCGAAGGTCTTGCACAAGAACGACATCGACCGCATGGGCGGCGAGGCGGAGAAGTCCGTCGAGCAGATCAGCTCGGAGAACCGGGGCAAGAACCGGGTCTCGCCGATCACCAGCCCGTCGCAGATCCCCAGGGCTCAGCGGATCGTCGTGAAGGTCGGCTCGTCGTCGCTGACCAGCATCCAGAACTCGATCGACGAGGCCGCGATCCAGCGCATCGTCGCGGCGCTGGGCCAGCAGAAGAAGCGCGGCAAGGAGATCGTCTACGTCTCCTCCGGCGCGATCTCGGCCGGTCTGTCGCCGCTGGGCTTCGACAAGCGCCCCAAGGAGCTGGCCGCTCAGCAGGCAGCCGCCTCGGTGGGACAGGGTCTGCTGATCGGGCGCTACATCGACTCGCTGGCCCGCTACGACGTCCAGGTGGGCCAGGTCCTGGTCACGGCCGAGGACCTCATGAAGCGGCATCACTACCAGAACACGCACCGCCAGATCGAGCGGCTGCTGGACCTGGGCGTGCTGCCGATCATCAATGAGAACGACGCTGTGGCCACCCAGGAGATCAAGTTCGGCGACAACGACCGCATCGCCGCGCTGACGGCCAACCTGGTCAAGGCAGACGTCCTGCTGCTGCTCTCGGATGTGGACGCGCTGTACACCAAGCACCCCGATGAGGGCGGTGAGCGCATCTCGGTCGTCGAGGACCCGCTCAAGGACCTCGAGGGCGTCGAGATCGGCACCGTGGGCCGCGCGGGCGTGGGCTCCGGCGGCATGGTGACCAAGGTCCAGGCGGCCCGCATCGCCGCGGCCGGCGGCGTGCCGGCGCTGGTGACCTCCACGGCGAACATCGAGCGCGCCCTGGCCGGCGAGGACGTCGGCACGTGGTTCCTGCCCACGGGCGGGCGCCGCAACACCCGCCTGCTGTGGTTGGCGCACCTGGCCGACATCAAGGGCTCGCTCGTGCTCGACGACGGCGCCGTGAAGGCCATCGGCAAGCGCAAGTCGCTGCTGCCGGCCGGCGTGACCGAGGTCCGCGGCCGCTTCGCAGCCGGCGAGCCGGTCTCGCTGGTGAACTCCGAGGGCGAGGAGGTCGCCCACGGGCTGTCCAACTACGACTCCGAGGACATTCCGGACATGCTCGGGCGCACCACCCGGGAGATCGGCGAGGACCTGGGATCCCATTTCGAGCGCGAGCTGGTCCACGTGGACAACCTCGTGACCATCCGCCCGCGCTCGGCCAAGACCAAAGTGCGCCGCCGTGCCAGGACCCACTCCATGCCCAAGGTGAAGGCCAAGGACGGCGCCGGCGCGAGGTCCGCCTCACGCAAGCGCAGCACCTCCGACGCCGCGGACAAGCCCCGCAAGCGCAGGAGCGAGTGATCGCTCGTCGTGCTCGGGTGCGGAACAACGCGCCGGGCCGCTGTGCTGTGCTGAGCACGAAGACCACCGAAGCAGGATGAATCACGACCCCGCCGCGACGGCGGAGGAGGAGCACACCCTGATGAGCGAGAACACCACGAACGACACCGCCTCGACCGATGCCTCGGTCCGACTGACCCACGAGACCTTCGGCGAGGACCCTCAGGTGGCCGTCGGCCTCATGGCCGATGACGCCAAGGTCGCAGCCCGCACCCTGGCCACGGCCACCCGCTCGCGCAAGGACGCCGCGCTGGTGCACATCGCAGAGGCCATCGAGAAGTCCTCCGGGCGCATCATCGAGGCCAACCAGCGCGACATCGACCGCGGCCGGGAGAACGGGACCTCCTCGGCCCTGCTGGACCGCCTGGAGCTGGACGAGGACCGCATCAAGGGGCTGGCGGACTCGCTGCGTGAGCTGGCCGCGCTGCCGGATCCCGTGGGCACCATGGTGCGCGGCGAGACTCTGGCCAACGGCCTGCGCATGCGCCAGGTGCGCGTGCCCATGGGCGTCGTCGGCGCGATCTACGAGGCCCGTCCCAACGTGACGGTCGATATCGCCGGCATCGCCCTGAAGTCGGGCAATGCCGTCCTGCTGCGCGGCGGCTCCGCTGCCGCCGAGTCCAACCGCGTGCTCGTCGGGCTGATCCGCGATGCCCTGGCGGACAAGCGGCTGCCCGTGGACATCGTGCAGACCGTCGACGACTACGGCCGCGACGGAGCCACGGCGCTGATGTCGGCGCGCGGCAAGGTCGATGTGCTGATCCCTCGCGGGGGACACGGGCTGATCCAGTCGGTCGTGCAGAACGCCACGGTGCCGGTCATCGAGACCGGCGAGGGCAACGTGCACGTCTTCATCGATGCCTCGGCCTCCGAGAAGATGGCCGTCGAGGTCGCCGTGAACGCCAAGACGCACCGCACCTCCACGTGCAACTCCGCCGAGACGCTGCTGCTGCACAAGGACTCGACCGCCGGTGCCGCAGTGCTCGAGGCGCTGATCAAGGCGGGTGTGACGCTGCACGTCGACGAGCGCGCCGCGCAGCTGCTGCCGTCCGGGGCGGATCAGCCGGCGGCCACGGAGGAGGACTGGGAGACCGAGTACCTCGACATGCACATGGCCGTGAAGGTCGTGGACTCCCTGGACGAGGCGCTCGAGCACATCGAGAAGTACACGACCCGCCACACCGAGGCGATCGTGACGAACGATCTGGCCGCTTCCGAGAAGTTCATCGCCTCGATCGACGCCGCAGCCGTGATGGTCAACGCCTCCACGCGCTTCACCGACGGCGGTCAGCTGGGCCTGGGGGCGGAGATCGGGATCTCCACGCAGAAGATGCACGCCCGCGGACCCATGGGCCTCGAGGAGCTGACCACGACCAAGTGGATCGTGCAGGGCGACGGCCACATCCGTCCCTGACACCGGCAGACGGCCCGCGCGGGCCGGAGGCTGGCTGGGCGCAAGCTGAGCCGAAGCCGCGAACGGGGCTCCTGGACCGCTACCATGGTGGGTGACCAGGAGCCCCGCGCGCGTGCGGGGAGACAGAAGGGAAGACCATGCAGCAGACCTCAGTGCTGATCCAGGCTGCCGAGGGCGGCCACCACATCGTCAACGAGCTGCCGGTGGATGGGCCGTGGTTCGGCATCGTGGCCTTCATCGTGTTCATGCTGCTGCTGATCACCACCCTGACCTTCGGCCCTCGCAGCCAGTCGCCGGACGAGACCGACCACCACGTGGACCCGGCACAGCTGCCGGCCGACGAGGCCGCCATGCTGGCCAGCTACTCGGCCAAGCGCGGGCACTGAGCACAGCAGGACACCCCGGGCACCCCGTGTCGGAGACCTCCGAGCTGAGCATCGTCGCCGAGCGCAAGGCGCAGGACCCAGCGCGCGCTCGGGCCCCGCAGGGGATCCAGGTGCCGACGCGGCGTCCCGGGCGCACACGCCTCGGTGTCATGGGCGGCACGTTCGACCCCATCCACCACGGGCACCTGGTCGCCGCCTCGGAGGTCGCCTCGGTGTTCGACCTGGATGAGGTCGTCTTCGTCCCCACCGGCCAGCCCTGGCAGAAGTCCGGCTCCGAGGTCTCGGGCGCCGAGCACCGCTATCTGATGACCGTGGTCGCCACGGCGGCCAACCCTCGCTTCAGCGTCTCGCGCGTGGACATCGATCGCCACGGGCCCACGTACACCGTGGACACCCTGCGGGATCTGCATGAGCTGCGTCCGGATTCGGACCTGTTCTTCATCACCGGCGCGGACGTCCTCAGCGAGATCCTCTCCTGGCACGGCGCGGAAGACATCTGGGAGCTGGCGCACTTCGTCGGCGTCACGAGGCCCGGCCATGAGCTCAGCGTCCCCGAGGGCGCCGGCGATGTCGTCCTGCTGGAGGTCCCCGCCATGGCGATCTCGTCCACGGACTGCCGCGCGAGGGTGCGCAGCGGTCAGCCCGTCTGGTATCTGGTGCCGGACGGCGTGGTCCAGTACATCGGCAAGTACGGTCTCTACCGCCCCGGGGAGGACCAGCACTGGCCGGCCGACACCCTCGGCACACCCTGAAGCCCCACACCTTCTTCCAGCCGCCCGCAGATGCGGGCGAGCAGATTCGAGGCACCGATGAGCGACGGCCGGTTCGCACAGGACAGCGACGCCGCACCGGACGACGTCACCATCCCGGATCCCACCGACCCTGATCAGCAGGGCCTGAACCCGCCGGCGCCGATCATCGACCTGGGCGGTGACATCGCCGCGGGCCCGAGCCGCCCCCTGGGTCCGCGTCGTCTGGCGCTGCTGCGCGAGCAGATGGCCGAGCACCAGCAGGAGATCGAGCGCTCCGGTGCGGATGATCCTTCGCACGTGGATCCCGTGCTGGCGCAGAAGCAGCGGCGCATGGCCGAGCTCGCCTCCCGCGCCGCGATCTCCTCCGAGGAGGACCGCCAGCTCGCCGACGAGGCGATCGCCCAGACGCAGAGCATCCGGCCCATCACGGACGAGTACCTGGCCTCTCTCGACGAGCAGGAGGCCCACGAGACCCAGCCCGGGACGTCCTCTCTCGAGGAGGCGCCCGAAGAGGTCGCGGAGCAGGTCGAGCAGCCGGACCGGGGCTCTGATGAGGCTCCGAGCGACCCCGTGATCCAGGCGACGCCGTGGAGCGAGCCCGTTCCGGTCGTGCCGGCATCTGAGCCCGCCGATGAGCCGGCGCGCGATGACCTCGAGGAGTCGTCGGAGACTGCTCAGCCGAGCGACTCCGCCGAGCCGGGCGAGGAGCACGTGTCCTCCCTGGAGTCCGCGCAGGACGCGGAAGCGGAAGAGACCGAGGAGACCTCGACGCAGGCATCCGCGGCGCAGCCCGATGCCGCCGCCGAAACCGAGCAGGCGCCGTCGGAGCCCGTGCGCGCCGTCAATGCCCAGGGCCTGCAGCTGATGGATCCCAAGGACTACCGCACGCCGTCGGACTGGCGCACGCCCGTCCTGACGATCGCGGCGATCCTGGTCCTGGTGCTGCTCGCGGTCCTGATCATCTTCTTCATCCTCTGAACCAGACACACACGAGAATCCATCGCCGACGGCGATCGAGAGGAAGCACTGCATGACCATTCCCGAGACCTCCCTGGAGTACCTCCGCACGGCGGCGCGCGCCGCCGATGACAAGAAGGCCGAGAACATCGTGGCCATCGACGTGAGCGAGGCGCTGGCCATCGTCGATTCGTTCCTGATCGCCTCGGCTCCCAATGAGCGCCAGGTGGCCTCGATCGTCGATGCGATCGAGGAGGAGCTGCAGGACAAGCACGATCTGAAGCCCATCCGCCGCGAAGGCCGCGCCGAGGGCCGCTGGGTGCTGCTCGACTTCGGCGACGTCGTCGTGCACGTCCAGCACGACGAGGAGCGGGCGTTCTACGCGCTCGAGCGCCTGTGGGGCGATGCTCCCGCCATCGACCTGGGCCTGGCCGAGGCCGCGGCGGAGCCGTCGGCAGGCTGATCCGGCAGGGGAGCGGCGGCCGATTTGCGCGGCCGCCGAGCGTCCTCTACTATTTAACGCGTTGCCGAACGGGAGACGAACCCAGCGGGAACGGGCAGGAACTCTCGATGAGGGATTCAGTCCGAGAACGTGGTAGAGTTTCCGGGTCGGAAACGGCAAGGGGCTGTGGCGCAGCTGGTAGCGCATCTGCATGGCATGCAGAGGGTCAGGGGTTCGAGTCCCCTCAGCTCCACCGAAGGAACACGAAGGGCCGCACCGGGTGGTGTGGCCCTTCGTCGTTGCCCTGATGATGTCGCTCTGGATCATCGGGTCAGGGGCAGGAGGGCGCCGAGGGGACGCATCTGAAGGCCTTCGGTGCCTGAGGCACGGCCGAAGAGTCCCCCTTGGCGTCGACCTGCGATCGCTCCCGGGCCGGGGTGCAGATGGCGGTCGGCGACGTCCGCCTGGACACGCCCCCGATCCCGCCGGTGCGCGGGGACGTGCTCACGGGACCAGCGCCCGATGCGCGGCAGATCCGCCATGGAGATGGCCGCAGCGGAGAAGCCCGGGGGATCTCAGGGGGCGGACAGCGGCGCATCGCTGCATCCGGGCAGCTGAGGCGTTCCTCTCAGAGGACGGTCTTGGCTCTAGGCCCCGCCGGAGTACGGTGGTCTGCCATGAGCGAGGAGCCGCGGCAGGAGGACAAACGGGTCGGGACCGTGGAGACCGCAGACGGCGCGCGGCTGCAGTGGGCGTCGTATGGCGAGGGCCCCGGTCTGCTGCTGATCGCGGGTCAGGCCACCACCCACCTCAGCTGGCTGCATGTGCTGCCGCAGCTGGCGCGTAGACGGCGGGTCGTGGTCTTCGATCATCGCGGCGTGGGGCGCAGCACGCTGGGGGAGCCGGACGGGCTCAGCACACGGGCGCTGGCCCAGGACGCGCTCGCCGTGATGACGGATGCCGGTCTGGAGCGCGCGGATGTCTACGGCCATTCGATGGGCGGGCGCATCGGTCAGTGGCTGGCGATCGATGCGCCCGAGCGCGTGCGTCGGCTGGTCCTGGCCAGCACCACCGGAGGCGACCGTCGGGACGGCCCGCGCGGACCGGGGATCGACGCCGCCCTGGCCTCCGGTGACCGCAGGACCATGACGCCGCTGTTCTTCACCGACGGCTTCGCAGCCCAGCATCCAGATGTCGTCGAGCAGTTCTTCGCCCGCGACGCCGATCTCACCGCACGCCGAAGGCACTTCCAGGCCAGCCGCGGCCACGACGCCTGGGGCGACCTGCCCCGGATTCAGCCGCCCACGTTGGTGCTGCACGGAGCCGACGACCAGGTGACACCTCCTGACAGCGCCCGGCGCCTCGCCGAGCTCATTCCGAGTGCCCAGCTGCGGATCCTGGAGGGACAGCGCCACTGCCCGCACCTGGAGTCGACGGAGGCGCTGGAGGCCGTGGAGGAGCTCCTGGCGGCTGACTGATCTTCCGGGGTCGCCGGTGCGCCGACCGGGCTGCCGCTGTCTGAGGCGCTCTCGCCCGAATACGGCTGCAGCTCGCCGAGCACCTCGTTCAGCGCCTCCGTGCTGGAGGGGTGGGTCCAGATGCCGTTCATCAGCTCGTCCGCGGTGACCTGGACCCGGAGGGCCAGGGCCACCAGATTGATCAGCTCCTGGGAATCGATGCAGAACAGCGAGGCGCCCAGCACCTGCCGGGTCTGCGCGTCGACGGTGAAGGTGATGACGCCGTCGGTCTCGCCCACGATCTTGGGCCGCGGCATGGCCGCAATCGAGGCCACGTCCTTGGCCGCGTAGAGAACCGAGTGCCCTGCACGCACGGCTTCCTCCGGGCCCATGCCCACCTGGGACAGCGGGGGAGTGAGGAACGTCGTGCTCGGCACGGCCACGCGGTCGGCGCGGCTGCGCTGCCCGGAGCCGATGAGCTGATCCCAGACGATGCGGTGGTCGTCCAGGGAGATGTAGGTGAACTGCGGGCCGCCGTTGACGTCGCCCACCGCGTACACGCCCTCCGCGCTCGTGCGCAGCTGATCATCGACCGCCACGAAGCTCCGGTCGTCGGTCTCGATGCCGGCTGCCTCCAGGTTCAGGTCGGCGGTGGCCGGGGTGCGGCCTGCAGCCACCAGCACGGCATCGGCCTGGACCAGGCCGTCGGCCAGCTCCAGCACGAGGGCCTCGCCGTCCTGCCGGATCTGTTGTACTCGGGCGCTCTGCCGCACGACGACGCCCGACTTCGTGAGCACCTGGTGGACCGACTCCGCCACGACAGGCCCGGCGCGGCGCAGGAAAGGCTCGCCGGAATCCAGCACGGTGACCTGGGAGCCGAAGTGCTGGAACATCTGGGCGAACTCCAGTCCGATGAACCCGCCGCCGATGATCGCCAGGCGCTGCGGCAGGGGATCCGCGTGCTGGATGGACGTCGAGTCGTAGACCCGAGGCAGATCGATGCCGGGGATGTCCGGGCGCGCGGGCACGGCACCGGTGCCCAGCACGACCGTCTCCGCGGTGATGATCAGCTCGCCGTCGGCCGTGTCCACCGCGACCTTCCGCGGGCCGATGAACCGAGCGGTTCCGTCCACCAGCTCTGCCTGGCCCTCGAGCATCCTGTGGTTGGCCGCATTGAGCTTGCCGATCAGCGATTCGCGCCCGGCCACAGCCTGCGTGAAGTACTCCTGCGCTTGCTCCTTCGCGGACTCTGCCCGTGCGGGTCGAGGGGTGTGACTGTTGCAGGTATGTGGCGGCATTCTTGCTGAGATACGTGGCGGCAAGGGCCGTCCATCCAGGAACGACACTTTCCGCAAGCTGGGGCCAGCAACGATCGCCAGGACGTTGGCATCGACAATGGCCGGAGATCTCTTTGTGGTGGAGGCTGCCGATCAGGAAGCGTGGTTAGAAACCGAAGGCCCCGCCGCTGACCAGGATGAAGAAACCCAGGCCGATCAGCACGATGGGGAACAGGATGTGTTCCCAGCGCTCCAGGACCTCGGCGATCGGTCGGCGGGTGGCGACGAACTTGGCCAGGCCCACCAGCACCGCGACCAGGGCCAGGAACACGATGCAGTAGGCAGCCACAGCCCCCGGGCCGACGCTGAGGAAGACCGGGACGTAGACCCCGATGTTGTCCCCGCCGTTGGCGAAGGTCACCCCGGCCACGGTCCAGGCGGCGACGTTCTTGCCCTCGATCTTGGCGTCGTCATCATCGTCTTCGCCCCCGCGCCACCCCTGCCAGGCTGCCCAAAGCCCCAGACCCAGCGGGATGAGCCCAAAATAGGGGATGACTCCCGGGGGCAAGAACGCCCCCGCGCCCAGCGACACGAGCACGGCCGCAGCCAGGATGCCGACGAACCCGAGGTACTGGCCGACCAGAATCCGGGCGGTGGTCCCGCGCTGCCCCGCGCCACGGCCGAAGAACAGAGAGAGCACGATGATGTCGTCGATGTTGGTAACCAGGAACAGGCCGATCGCCTGGAAAATTGAGGACAGGATCAAGCGCCCACTCCCGTCTCGCAGCAGCTGGGCACGGGGCAGGCCGGGTCCAGGCACGGGGCACTCTCATCCACCGCGAGGGTGACCTCGACCAGAGCGGTCAGCGCCCGCGCCAGGTGTGCATCGGCGATCTCGTACCGGGTCTGGCGGCCCTCGGCCACGGCGACCGCGATCCCGCAGTCCCGCAAGCACGCCAGGTGGTTCGACACGTTCGACCGGGTCAGCCCCAAGTCCCGCGCCAGTTCGGCCGGGTAGGCCGGCCGTTCCAGCAAGGTCATCAGGATCCGCGACCGGGTGGGGTCGGCCATCGCCCGGCCCAACCGGTTCATCACGTCAACACGAGAGGCAATAGTCAGCATTTACTGAACTATACAGTATGAGCTGAACTTACAGTGTCGCCTCGTAAAGCTATAGGTTGATTAGACGTTCAGCGCGCGGTTGGCCTCAGGTTCACTCCCTGCGTGAATGGGCACCCGGGAGTGTCTCGCTAAGTCGTCTCGACGAAAAGCGCCTCAGGGTGGTGACTTCCAGGACTTTCTGCACCATGCTGGGGGTATGAGGCAGCTGGGATACACCCGCGTGAGTACGGCAACTCAGGATGCGCAGCTGCAAGTCGATGCGCTGGTGGATGCCGGGGTGCAGAAGCGGGACGTGTTCTCGGATGTGACCTCGGGTAGCCGGACCGCGATCGAGCGACCGGGGATGAAGCGGCTGCTCGACTACGCCCAGGACGGTGACACCGTGGTGGTCTGGCGTATCGACCGGCTCGGCCGGTCCCTCATCGATGTCCTGAACACGGTCACGCTGCTACGCGGGCAAGGCGTGAAGATTAGATCGGTCTCGGACGGAATCGACCCGGAGACGACGTCGGGCCGGATGATGATGGGCATGCTCGCCACGTTGGCCGAGTATGAGCGCGAGCTGATCACCGAACGTGTCAATGCCGGGATCGCCGCGGCGAAGCAGAACGGTACCCGCTTCGGCCGACCTCCGGTCGACCCGGCCGTGGTCGCAGAGAAGCTCGACATCGCCGCCGATGCGCGCGCGAAGGGCCGCACCGCCGAAGACGCCGCCCGACTCGTCGGCTGGTCGCGGGCGACGCTGTATCGCCACCAGCAGGCGGCCCGCGCCCGAGCAGCTGTCGCCGAGCAGGTGTGAGATGGACGGGGCGGCGCGGTGGCGCATCCTGCGGCTGCACGTCGAGGACGGCATCGCGCTGACCGCCCTGGCCCGCGAGACCGGGATCGGGCTGCGCACCTTGGAGCGCTGGCACGCCCGCTACCGCATTGACGGGTATGCGGGCCTGAGCACAGGACAGCGCTCGGATGCCGGTACTCACCATTTTCCCGCGGAACTCGTGCGGTTGATCGAGGGCCTGGCGCTGAGCAAACCCCGCCCCGCGATCGCCACTCTCCACCGCGGGGTCACCCGTATCTGCGGTACCCGAGGGTGGCCGGTGCCTTCCTACGGCGTGGTCCGCTCGATCGTGGCGGCCCTGGATCCGGGAATGGTCACTCTCGCCCTGGAGGGCGCGGGGTCCTACCGTGACAAGTACGAGCTGGTGTTGCGCCGGCAGGCCGAGCACCCGAATGCGATGTGGCCGAGCGACCACACGTTGCTCGACATCCTCGTGGTGGGCACCGACGGCAAGCCCGCCCGGCCGTGGCTGACGGCGATCATTGACGATTGCTCCCGCGCGATCTGCGGCTACACCGTCTTTCTCGGTGCGCCCTCGGCGATGAACACTGCGCTGGCGCTGAGGCAGGCGATCTGGCACAAGCCCGACCCGGCGTGGCCGATGTGCGGCCTGCCGGACGTGCTCTACGTCGACCACGGCAGCGACTTCATCAGCCACCACCTCACCCGCACCACCGTCGACCTCCATATACGGCTGATCCACTCCACCGTCGCCCGCCCCCAGGGCCGCGGCAAGATCGAACGGTTCCTCGGCACCGTCAACACCGAGCTTCTCGCTGAACTGCCCGGCTACATCACCGAGGGCCACCTTGCTCCGACGCCGAAGCTGTCGCTGGCCGAGCTCGACAGCGCCCTGGAGGGGTTCGTGGCCACCTACAACGACCGGTCGCACAGCGAGCTTGACACCTCGCCGCGCAGTGCGTGGATCGCCGAGGGCTGGCTGCCGCGCATGCCCGAGAGCCTCGAAGATCTCGACGGGCTGCTGCTCACGGTTGCCCAGTCCCGGGTGGTGCACCGCGATGGCATCCGCTTCCAGGGGCTGCGCTACGTCTCCCCGACGCTGGCCGGCTACGTCGGACGGCCCGTGGTGATCCGCTACGACCCGCGCGATATCACCGAGATCCGCGTCTTTGACCATGACGAGTTTCTCTGCAAGGCCGTGAACCAGGAGCACCAGGCCCAGAAGATCGGCCTCAAGGAGATCCAGGCTGCCCGCAACGCCCGCCGCCGAGCCCTGCGCCAAGGTATCAATGAACGCATCGCCGTCGTAGCCGCACACACCACCGAGGCGCCGCCGACAGCCGAGCCGCCGGCCCCCGCGCCAGCACCGAGGCGGAAGCTGAAGGTCTACAGGGAGGACCTGATGTGAGCCAGCGCTTCATCGTCACCAAGGAGCACCGCCGCTTCACCGAGTTCGCCTACGCTGTGCGCCGCGGCCACACCATCGGCCTGTGCTTCGGACCGGCCGGGGTGGGTAAGACGCTGTCCGCGCGTCGCTACGCACACTGGGAAAAGGCCTACGACCTGCTGACCAACTGGGGGCCGCGCGCCGACAGCGACGCCAAGGTCTACGCCGCCCTGGCTCGGAGTCGTACCGTGCTCTACACCCCCAGCGTGCTCACCACCCCACGGGTGCTCAAGGACGAACTGGACCAGGCCATCACCCGCACCAACATCTGCATCGAGCAGCACCTGGAGGCGATCGGCCAGATCACCTCGCAGTCGTGGGGATGGCGGCACGACAGGAACCACGTGCAGCTGGTGATCGTCGATGAGTCCGAACGGCTCCTCCCCACCGCGCTGGAGCTGCTGCGCGATCGCTACGACCGCGACAACATCGCTCTGATCCTGATCGGCATGCCTGGGCTGGAGAAGCAGTTCAGTCACTACCCGCAGTTCTACAGTCGTGTCGGCTTCGCCCACCAATACCGACCCCTGGGCACGGACGAGCTGCTGTTCGTCCTCCAGCGTCACTGGCGCTCCCTGGGCAAGACCCTCGACCCCGAAGACTTCACCGACGCTCAGGCCATCGCAGCCATCACCCGCATTACCCGCGGGAACTTCCGACTGCTGGAGAGGCTCCTCTCGCAGATCGAGCGCGTCATGAAGATCAACGAGCTCGACACCATCACCAACGATGTCATCGAAGCAGCCGCCAGCACCCTCGTCATCGGTACCACCTGAGGCCGCTACGAAGCATCAACAGAACCCCGCCATTTACCGGCAAGAGTCACAGAGGGGGCCTATGAGGCGGTGCGACGGGCTGATGCGATGACGGTACGCGCGGCCCTGACGCCGGCCGCGGTGCGATGGCCGTAGCGCCGGCTGATATGTGATGGAATGCACATGACCTCTCATATGGCCGCACCAGGCGCCGTGGCGGGTGGGTCCATCGGACGAGCAGACACGAGCGGAGCGGACATGGGACTCGGACAGCGCAGGATCAGTGCAGCGGTCACGACGGGTCTGGCGGCCATGCTGCTGCTCAGCGCGTGCGGGGCGGGTGATGATCCGGAGGCCTCGGCCAGCTCCTCGTCCTCCGCTTCGAGCTCGTCGGAGGCGAGCGCCTCGGAGCCCACGCAGACGGCTGCGGCGAGCGCATCGCCGACCGAGACGGCAGAGCCCAGCCCCGAGCCGACCACGCCGGTGCCGACCACGCCGGAGGCGACCACGCCGGAGGCGACCCCTGCCGCCGATCCGACGGAGGACTACACCCCTGGTCCGCGCGAGGGCGAGGTCCCCGTGCCGGCGGATATCGGCGAGGATCCCTTCGCCGAGGACGCAGCAGCAGACGGCGCCGCACCGGGAGCGGGCACCTCGGACGGCACGGGGGGAGCAGGTACGGCCCAGGGTGGTGCCGCCGCCGTGGCCCAGGACTACCTGAGGTTCACGTCCTTCTCGCGCAGCGGTCTGATCGACCAGCTCGAGTACGAGGGCTACACGACGTCAGAGGCGACGACGGCCGTCGACTCCCTGTCGGTGGACTATTCCGAGCAGGCCGCCCAGTCCGGGCAGGACTATGTGGATCTGATGGGTTTCAGCCGCTCCGGGCTGGTCGATCAGCTGATCTTCGACGGCTACACCCCGCAGCAGGCTGAGGCCGGGGTCTCGGCCTTGAGCGTGGACTACACCCAGGAGGCCGTCGAATCTGGGCAGAGTTACCTGGATCTGTCTCCGATGTCCCGCTCCGGTCTGATCGATCAGCTCGTCTTCGGGGGCTACACCCCGGAACAGGCAGCATCGGCCGCGGATCAGCTGGGCCTCTGAGGCATCTGCGGCCTTCCCCGTTCCGGAAGGCCTGGCGCCGGGCCGCGCTTGAGATCAGCCGCGGTCTCAGGCGCTCGGGATCTGGCGGATGACCTTGGCGGGGTTGCCGACGGCGATCACGTTCGCGGGCAGGTCCTTGGTGACCACGGATCCGGCGCCCACCACGGTGTTCTCGCCGATGCTCACGCCGGGGCACACGATCACACCGCCGCCGAGCCAGACGTTGTCGCCCAGCGTGATCGGCTCGGCGGCCTCGAGCTTGTCCCGGCGGGGTCCGGGCTCCACAGGGTGCGTGGGAGTCAGCAGCTGGACGTTGGGACCGAGCTGACAGTCCTCCCCGATGGTGATCGGCGCGACGTCCAAGGCGGTGAGGTTGAAGTTCACAAAGGACCGGGCGCCGATGCTGATGCGGCTGCCGTAGTCCACATAGAGCGGGGGACGCACGGTCGCATCCTCGCCCAGGTGCCCGAGCAGCTCCTGGAGCAGCTCGCGGGAGCCGGGATCGACGTCGACGACGGCGCGGTGGAAGGTATCGGAGAGGCGAGTGGCGCGGCGGGAGGCTTCAGCGAACTCGGGGCCGTCGGCGATGTATGGGTCGCCGTCGAGCATGCGCTGCCAGTGGCTTCGGTCGTCTCCTGCGAAGTGCTCGTTCGTCATACTCCGAAGGCTACGCGGCGCCGCCGAAGTCCCGCGGAGGATTGCTGGGCAAGCGCCCCATCCTGCCCCTGAAGATGCGATGCAATCCATATCATCCGCTTCGGGGGGGCGCTGATCTTCGGTGCGATCCGAGGCCTCACTTCATCGCCGAGGAGCACAGCAGCCATGGGACAGCGCGTCCGCAGGACCACCGCAGGGATCGCAACGGGACTGGCCGCCGTGCTGCTGCTCAGCGCCTGCGGCTCGGGGGAGGATGCCGAGAAGGACTCGACGTCCTCCGCTTCTGCCTCGTCCTCGTCGAGCGCTGAGCCGACCAAGACCGAGACGCCTTCCGGGTCCGCCACGCCGTCACCCTCCGATTCGGCCGATGAACCTGCCACCGAGGCGGACTCCGACCGAGGCTCAGGATCCTTCCGCCGGGCCGGCTCCGGACGAGACTCCTGTCCCGGCGGACGTCGGGCAGGACCCCTTCGCCGAGGAGTCGGGCGTCGGCCCGGCCCCGGGCGAGGTCCCGGTGCCGGCGGAGGTCGGTCAGAACCCGTTCGGCGAGGACGCCTCCGCAGGCGGCCCCTGGGCTGTGCCGCAGGGCGCGGCGACGGCGGCTGTGGATGGGCTGACCGTGGATTACGCCCAGCAGGCCGCTGGAAGTGCACAGAGCTACATCGACATGCCCGGCTTCAGCCGCTCCGGGCTGGTCGATCAGCTCGTCTATGAGGGCTACACCCCTGACCAGGCCGAATCCGGGGTGAGCAGCCTGAGCGTGGACTGCTCGGAACAGGCGGGCCGGTCGGCACAGAGCTGTCTGGATCTGATGCCGATGTCGCGCGCGGAGCTCGTGGATCAGCAGATCTACGAGGGGTACACGCCTGACGAGGCCGCCGCAGGAGCGGACAGCGCCGGTCGGTGAAGCGCAGATCGGCGACGGGCCGGCAGGTGGCCTGACGGTCCCAGGCCTGTGGGGCCGAGATCGACGGCTGCCGACGACGACTGCGCGGGCTGGTCACGCGCAGTCGTCGTGCTCCTTCCGGGCCTCCAGCACGGCGGGCAGATCCGCCTCGATCGTGGTGATGAGCGCAATGAGAGGCTCGGCCACGGCCGTGCCGAGCTCCGTCAGGGCGTAGTCCACGTGCGGCGGGATGGCGCTGTGCACGGTTCGCACCACCAGGCCGTCGTGCGCGAGCTCGCTGAGGGTCTGGGAGAGCATGCGGTCGCTGATCCCCTCGATGGCCCGGCGCAGCTCGCCGAAGCGCGCAGGGCCCTCCCTGCGGAAGAGCGCGACCATGGTGAGGGCGCCCCATCGGCCCGTGACGTGATGCAGCACCGAGCGCGACGCACAGGCCTTCGCCATGACGTCCGCGCCGAGCTCGGCCGACGGCTGCGCGGCCTGCCTGTGCTCGGATCCTGGTGTCGTCTTCTGCGCTGCCATGTCCTCCACTGTATCGGCAGCGCTATCCGATGTGACGGCGCATGACAATCCAAAGTGCTCACGAAAAGTAAGTGCTACGGTTCGGAGGAACACCCACACCGAAGGAGATCATCATGAGCATCGCAGTCACGGGAGCCACCGGCCAGCTGGGCCGTCTCGTCATCGAGTCCCTCATCGAGCGCCAGGTCGCGCCGGAGGAGATCGTCGCCGTCGTGCGCAATGCCGACAAGGCGCAGGACCTCGCCGACCGCGGTGTCCGGGTCGCGGTCGCCGCCTACGAGGACGCCGACGCCCTGAAGGCCGCTCTGGAGGGCGTGCAGCGCCTGGTGATGGTCTCCGGCAGCGAGATCGGCAAGCGCGTGGCGCAGCACTCCAACGTCATCCAGGCTGCTCAGGCGGCCGGTGTGCAGCTGATCGCCTACACGTCGCTGCTGGGTGTCGAGACCTCGACCCTGAACCTGGCCCCCGAGCATCGGGAGACCGAGCAGCTGCTGGCCGAGTCCGGCATCGGCCACGTGCTGCTGCGCAACGGCTGGTACTGGGAGAACTACGCCTCGGCGATCGCCCCGGCCCGCGAGTACGGGAAGATGTTCGGGGCCGCCGGAACGGCCCGTGTGAACGGGGCCGCGCGCAGGGACTACGCCGAGGCCGCCGCGGCCGTGATCACGATGGAGGCCCAGGAGGGCCGAGTCCACGAGCTGGCCGGCGACCCTGCCCTGAGCTACCCCGAGATCGCTGCGCGCATCGGCGGGCTGCTCGAGCGCGAGGTCGACTACATCGATCAGACCGTCGAGGAGTACGCCCAGGTCCTGCAGCAGGCCGGGCTGCCGGAGCAGGTCGCCGGGTTCGTCGCCGAGATGGACCGCGGGATCGCCGACGGCGCCCTGGAGTCAGACAGCAGGGATCTGCAGACCCTGCTCGGGCGCCCGGCCACCACGATCGCGCAGGCGCTCGCGGACTCCGTCTGAGCTGAGCAGGTGCGCCCGGGGCCGGGAGCACCGAGGG
>NZ_JALXVH010000027.1 GCF_025149945.1 Kocuria sp. p3-SID1428
CTGATCTCGGTGGCGAACATGTTGCTGGCCGAGACATCGCGGAACGGACCGGGGGTCGTGGGCGTGGTGATCGGGGCTGCACCGCCGATGGGGCGGTAGTTCGGGTTGATGGCCAGATCGCGCAGCTTCGCCGCGTTGCCGCCGAACACGTTCGAATCCCCGGAGAAGGGCCCCGTCTCGGAGTACTGCCAGATGTCGTAGGTGCTCCAGCCGTTGGGCATCACGCCGGGCGAGCCGGTCCAGCGCGCGATCATCAGGGGGTGGTCCTTGAACCGGGAGGTGTTGCCGGTGCAGGTGGCCCACCAGTCGGTGGTCGAGTAGATCGCGGGCAGGCGGCCCGTGCGCTGCTCGTAGCGGTTCGAGAAGCTCTCGATCCAGTTGATCATCTGCGACTGGGTGAGGTCGTAGCAGATGTTGCCGTAGGCCGGGTACGGGTTGTACTCGATGTCCAGCAGGCCGGGCAGCGTGCGGCCGTCACCGGACCACCCGCCGCCGTTGTCCACGAAGTAGTCGGCCTGCGCCGCACCGGTCGAGGTCAGCGTCGGCACCGCGAAGTGATACGCGCCGCGGGTCATGCCGGACTGGTAGGAGCCGATGTACTGGCTGGAGAAGGTGGGCGAGGTGTAGGTGGTGCCCTCGGTGGCCTTGACGTAGGCGAAGCGGGCCCCCATGGCGTACTCCCGCGACCAGTTCACCGACGGCTGCCAGCCGGAGACGTCCATTCCCTGGATGCCGGCAGGCTGCCACGCGCTGCCCGCCACGCTCAGCGACATGGCGCCGATCGGGCCGGCCGCAGACGGTGCCGAGGCGCTGTCCTGCGGATCCGGGAGGCTGCCGCCCTCGATCTCCTCCATGGTCTGCTCGGAGTCCTCCGAGAGGTGCTTGGCCTCCTCCACGGTCTTCTGGAACTGGCCCATGGTGGCGCCCGGAGTGTCGTCTCCGGTGCTCGGAGCGGAGTCCGGCAGCTCGGGGGCGTCGTAGGAGGCCACGGCGTCGTCGTCGTAGGAGACGACATCGCCGTCGACCAGGGGCAGCTGGCCTGCCGGTGCGCCCGCATCCGTGGTGCCGGTGACGGGGGACTCCTCGGCGTGGGACGGGACTGCGGTGAGAAGGGACGTGACGGTCAGAGCCGTCATGGACAGTGCGGAGCAGGTCGCGGTGAGGCGGGGGGAGGGAGACACGCGGGGCCTAACTGTTCGGGGGATTCTGCGTCCGCGGCGCATCAGCCGACACGGACGCCCCAAAGCATAAGCGAATCTCCGGTTATTTATTAGGTCGTTATCAGCACTTTCTGCGGAATCACGAGACATTTGTGCATCGTGGCGTCGGCGCAGATCACGAACAGATCAATAACAGTTCGGGGGACAGGCCCTCGCCGCCGCGGCAGGCGGCTGGAGACCGCCGCGCGTGCGGGGCTGCGGCAGGTGCTGCCGGTGGATTCGGGCACGCTCGCGGAGGGCCGCTGATGTCGCCAAGATCACAGCGAGCCGGATGCGGTTCTGCGGCTCAGTAGGCGCCGTCGTGGGCGAACACGGCCTTCACGGTGCGCAGCAGGATCAGCAGGTCCTCGAGCACGGACCAGTTCTCGACGTAGTAGAGGTCCAGGCGCACTGCCTGATCCCAGTCCAGGTCCGAGCGTCCCGAGACCTGCCACAGGCCCGTGATGCCGGGCTTGACCCTTAGGCGGCGGTGGACGTACGACTCGTACTTGCTGACCTCGGAGTCCAGCGGGGGCCGGGGGCCCACGAGCGACATGTCACCGCGCAGGACGTTGAGGAACTGGGGCAGCTCATCGAGGCTGTAGCGCCGCAGCACCTTGCCGGGCCCGGTGACGCGGGGATCGTCCTTCATCTTGAACAGGACGTCGCCGCCGGACTCGTTCTCGGCCAGCAGCGCCGCCTTGCGCTCCTCGGCATCCGTGTACATGGACCGGAACTTCAGCATCTTGAAGTGCGAGCCGTCCAGGCCCACGCGCTGCTGACGGAAGAGGATCGGGCCGCGGTCGTGGGCCTTCACCGCCAGGGCGACCACCAGCATGATCGGCGAGAATGCGATGAGCGCGCCCAGCGCGCCCACGATGTCGACCAGGCGCTTGAGCATCCGCCGCGAGCGGGTCATGCGCGGGGTGGCCACGTGGATGAGGGGCAGGCCGGCGACCTGCTGCGTGTGGATGCGCGGACCCGCGATGTCCGTGAGCCCGGTGTTGAGCACGAGTCGCACGTGGGCATCGGCGAGATACCAGGAGAGGTGGCGGATCTCGGCCGAGGTCAGCGGTGAGCTGTTGGTCAGCACCAGGGTCTGGATGCGGTACTGGCGCACGGCCTCGAGGATGCCGGAGACCGAGGGGCTCTGGTCGGGGGCCAGAGCGTTGGGGATCTCGATCTCCTCGAGGCTCGAGGGCACCCCGGTGCGGCTGGTGGGGGCGTAGATCACCACCGGCTTCAGGCCGGATTCCACGTGCGCGCGCAGCGACCCGGCCGTCTCGAGGGCGCCGCGACGACGGCCCACGATCATGGTGGGCGCCATGGCCTCGCCTGCGCGCCGGCGGCGGATCAGCTGGGCGCGCAGCATCAGTCGGCCGAGGGTCAGCAGCGCCGCACCGGCCGGCAGGGCCACGAGCACGTAGCCGCGCGCCATGGGCAGCGCCAGGGCGTAGGAGACGATCGCCACGGCGCTGAAGACCATCAGGGTCGCGGTGAGGACCTGCCGGGACTCCTCCATGCCGCTGCCGATCAGGCGCACGGCGCGGGCGCCGCGCAGATCCAGCGCGCACCACCACAGCAGGCCGATGATCAGGCCCACCACGAGGTAGTGGATGCCGAACCGGCCGATGATCAGCTCGGCCTGGGCATCGGGAAGGCTGAAGCGGGCCACCTGGGCCAGCACGAGCGTGACCACGATGGCCAGGGCGTCCACGACCCGCATGCGGGTGACGTATCCGGTGCGCCACTGCTGCTCTGTGGCGGTCGGCAGCGGGCGGGACGGGGCGTCTGGGGTGGGGATGACGCGGATGGGGCCGGTGGTCGGCTCCCCGTCGCTGCCATCTGGCCGGCGGGGCAGAGGGGCAGGACTGTGGCGTGCAGGCCCCGTGTGCTCCGTGGTGGCCGCGGAGCCTGGGCCCGTGTCCTGCGACGGGTGCGTGCCGCGCTGCGCGCGCTGATCCCGGGCGGTCGTGCGGCGATCGGTCTGCGGCGATGTGCCGAGCGAGCTGCGCATGGATGATTCCTCCCCCTGGTGGAATGCGCCGAGGCGATCGCGTCGTGTCCCTGAATCGTCGCCGCGGCACTGCCGCGGGTGCGTCGTGCGGTGACGGCGCCGTCGATGAGGGCCACGCACTGCTAGGGGCGCCCCGATGCTTTCCTGCGATGCTGATGCGGGTCAGGGCCCGCGACCTGCTCGGAATCCGCCGTCCCCACGGCTGATCTCGAGCGGGATCGCGAGCATCCCATGGGCCCATCCTACGAGTCCGGAGCCCGATATGGGTGTTCTCTGCTGTGGTCTCTTGGTCGAGGCGTCGGGCGAACCGGCGGCAGCTCGACCCGCGTGACATGGGGCGATGTCCGCATTCCGGGGTCGTGCGCGCAGGCTGGTAGGCTGGGCGGGCTGCCGAGGCGAGGGGAGCGCGCGGGTGAGATCCCGCAGGCTCCCGTGATCGACGAGGCTGGTACCTGCTCTTCCCGCGCATCCGGAGCCCGAGGCTCGCGGATCCCGCGCACGGGATGATCCGATCGGATGCCCCGCATCCGAGTCCGGAAAGCCGTGGAGGCTGAAGGTCCCGGTCGCTCGCCGATCGGCACCGATGAACCACCACGAGAACCCGTTGCATCAGGAGGAGCCACCATGGCTGATACCACCAAGGTCCCCGGCGAGGTCCGCACCGACTTCGGCAAGGGCTACGCCCGCCGCATCCGCCAGGCCGACAAGATCCCCGCCGTCATCTACGGCGCCGGTCACGATCCCATCCACGTGTCCCTGCCGGGCCACGACATGATGCTGATCTCCCGCAATGCCAACGCCGTGATCGAGGTCCTGGCCGATGACGGCCAGAAGCACCTGGCCATGCTCAAGGACATCCAGCGCCACCCGATCCGCCCGGAGATCTACCACATCGATCTGCTGACGGTGAAGCGCGGCCAGAAGGTCGAGGTCGACCTGCCGATCAACGTCACCGGCGAGGTCGACCCCTCCGCGATCTACACGCAGGAGGAGACCGCGATCACCGTCATGGCCGACGCCCTGAACGTCCCGGAGCAGGTCGAGCTCGACATCGAGGGCCGCATGCCGGGCGAGCACGCGCTCGTGTCGGACATCGTGGTGCCGTCGGGCGTCGAGGTCCTCACCGACCCCGAGACCATGGTCATCAACGTCTCCGAGCCCATCGAGCAGGATCTCGGCGAGGAGTCGGAGGCCGAGGACGAGGAGACCGAGGGCGAGTCCGGCGAGGAGTCGGGCGAGTCCGAGGGCGGCGAGGCTTCCGCCGAGGAGTCCTCCGACTCCGAGTGATCCCCCTGTGCGCCCGGCTCCGGCCGACGGCGACCGGATCCCGATGGCACCCCGTCCGCGCGACGGGGTGCCATCGTCGTCCTGGCGCGCGAGCGGGCAGGATGGACCGAGCGCACGGTGTGCGCCACGGACACGACGACGACGAGCACTTCGAGGAGCAGCCCCGCATGACGACCGATCGCTGGATCGTGGTGGGACTGGGCAATCCCGGTCCCCAGTACGCGGCCACCCGCCACAACGTGGGCCAGATGGTGCTCGATGAGCTCGCAGGCCGCACCGGAGGCAGCTTCTCGGCGCATCGCTCGCGGGCTCAGGTGCTCGAGACCCGCCTGCGCCCCGGCGGCCCGCGTCTGGTGCTGGCCAAGCCAATGACCTACATGAACACCTCGGGTGGGCCGGTGAACGCGCTGCTGAAGTACTACGACGCCACCGCCGAGCAGCTGATCGTGGTCCACGACGAGCTCGACATCCCCTTCGACACCCTGCGCCTCAAGCGCGGCGGCGGCGAGGGCGGGCACAACGGCCTGCGCGACATCTCCAAGGCCGCGGGCACCAAGGACTACATCCGAGTGCGTGTTGGCGTGGGACGTCCCCCCGGGCGCATGGACACCGCTGACTACGTGCTGCGTCCCTTCAGCTCGGCCGAGGCCAAGGACCTGCCGCTGCACCTGGACCGGGCGGCCGATGCCGTCGAGCGGATCATCGACGACGGCCTCACCGCCGCCCAGAACTCCTTCCACAGCTCCTGAGGGCTCACGGGGCGTCGCATCTCTGGACTACCGTGGATGCGCCGTCCCGCACCCCGAGCGCCGGACGGGCCCGACGCGATGGAGGCATCTCGACATGGACACCCCGAACGGACCCCTCGACGACGCCGAGGCCCGGCGCCTGGCCGCCGACTTCCCGATCCTGCAGCGCGAGCTCGACGGCCGCAGGCTGGTCTACCTGGACTCCGGGGCCACCACCCAGCGCCCCGTCAGCGTGCTGGATGCCGAGCGCTCCTTCCTGGAGACGTCCTACGCCGCCGTGCACCGCGGCGCGCACACCCTGGCCGTCGAGGCCACGGATGCCTTCGAGGACGCCCGCCGCACCGTCGCCGGCTTCGTGGGCGGACAGGAGGAGGAGCTGGTCTGGACCTCGAACGCCACCGAGGGCCTGAACCTGCTCACCTACGCCTTCTCGAACGCGACCGCCGGCTCCAACGGTGCCACCGAGGCCTCGCGGCGCTTCCGCCTGGGTCCCGGCGACGAGATCGTGGTGACCGAGGCCGAGCACCACGCCAACCTGGTGCCGTGGCAGGAGCTGTGCGCCCGCACCGGAGCCGCACTGCGCTGGATCCCGGTCGATGACCGTGGTCTGCTCGAGCTCGATTCCCTGGACGAGATCGTGACCGAGCGGACCCGCGTGCTGGCCTTCGCCCACGTCTCCAACGTGACCGGCGCCGTCAACGACGTCCCCGCCCTGGTCGCTGCGGCTCGGCGAGCGGGGGCACTCGTGGTGCTCGACGCCTGCCAGTCCGTGCCGCACCTGCCGGTGGACTTCCACGGACTCGACGTCGACTTCGCCGTGTTCTCCGGGCACAAGATGCTCGGGCCCACGGGCATCGGCGCGCTGTGGGGCCGCCGCGAACTGCTCGAGGCGCTGCCCACCTTCCTGACCGGCGGGTCCATGATCACGCGGGTCACCATGGAGCACAGCGAGTACATGCCGGCGCCCACCCGGTTCGAGGCCGGCACCCAGCGGATTTCCCAGGCGGTCGCTCTGGCCGAGGCCGTGCGCTATCTCGAGGGCATCGGCATGTCACGGCTCGAGGCGCGCGAGGCCGAGCTGGGTCAGCGCCTGGCCGCCGGGGTCGGGCAGCTGCCCGGCGTGCGGCTCGTGGGCCCGCCCGCTGGGCAGCCCCGAGTCGGTCTGGCCTCCGTGGTGGTCGACGGCGTGCATTCCCACGACGTCGGCCAGCTGCTCGATGTCGCCGGGGTGGCCGTGCGTGTGGGGCATCACTGTGCCCAGCCGCTGCACCGGCGCCTGGGCACCACCGCGACCACGAGGGCCAGCGCCTACGTGCACACCACCACCGAGGACGTCGACCGGTTCCTCGAGGAGCTCGCGAAGGTGCGGGCCTACTTCCGGGTCGACGACGACACCACTGCAGCGAGCCACGAGAGGGGCAGGCCATGAGCGAGCTCGATCAGATGTACCAGGACATCATCCTGGATCACTCCAAGCGCCGGCTCGGCGAGGGGCTGGCGGCCGAGGTCCACGAGCGGCCCGGCGGCAGCGCCGTCACGGAGCCGGTCGGGCAGGAGAGCGCCGCAGGGGCGGATCACGAGTACAACCCCACCTGCGGCGATGAGATCCGGCTGCGCGTGGGCCTGCGGGGCGAGATCGTCGAGTCCGTGACCTGGGAGGGCGATGGCTGCTCGATCTCCATGGCTGCCGCCTCCGTGCTCTCCGAGATGGCACCGGGGGCGCCCCTGCAGCAGGTGCGCGAGCAGCTGGAGGCCTTCCGCGAGATGCTGCACTCGCGCGGGCGCGTGGAGCCGGACGTCGAGCTGCTGGGCGATGCCGCGGCCTTCGCCGGCGTCTCGCGCTTCGTGGCCCGCGTGAAGTGTGCGGCCCTGGGGTGGGTGGCCGCGCAGAAGGCGATCGAGCGGGCACTGGCCGAGCAGCAGGACTGAAGTCCCGGCTCCCGGCCCGGGGACCATCACGACGACGGCGCTGCACCTTCCCGCGGGAGGAGGTGCAGCGCCGTCGTCGTGGGGGAGGGCAGGCCCGATCAGTCCATGGTGTCGACCTCAGCGCCCTCGTCGCGCAGCTTCTTGTAGTGGCGGTTGCGGGCCAGGAGCAGCCCTCCGCCGCCCAGAGCCGCCACCGTGGAGCCGACCAGGATGCCGACCTTGGCGTGGTCGTTGTGCGGGGACCCCATGCCGAAGGACAGCTCGGCCACCAGCAGGGAGACCGTGAACCCGATGCCGGCCACCATGGCCAGGCCCACCATGTCGATCCACTGGTAGTCGCGATCCTTGCTGGCTGGGGTGAAGCGGTCCATGAGCCATGCGGAGCAGAACACGCCGATCGTCTTGCCGAACACCAGTCCCAGGACGATGCCGAGGGCCACCGTGTCGGTGGCCGCGGAGCGGATCCCCTCCGCTCCGCCGACCGCCACGCCGGCGGAGAAGAAGGCGAAGAGGGGCACGGCCAGGCCGTTGGACAGCGGGCGGTACCGGTGCTCCAGGGTCGGGGCCAGGCCCTGGGCCGGGTGCTCGTCGTTGATCACGTGGGGGTGGGTCTTCAGCACGGGGGTCGCGAAGCCCAGCAGGACGCCGGCGATCGTGGCGTGGATGCCGCTGTTGTACATCAGGATCCAGACCACGAAGCCCATGGGCAGCAGGATGACCCAGGCCGCCCAGGCCTGCGCCATGAAGAAGGAGGCGAAGCGGTGCGTGAGCACCCAGTACACGGCCAGCACGGCGAACGAGCCGAGCAGGGGCAGGATGCTGAAGCCGTGGTTGTAGAAGATCGCGATGATGACGATCGCGATGAGGTCATCGACCACGGCCAGCGTGAGCAGGAAGGTGCGCATGGCCACCGGCAGCGCCGAGCCCACGACCGCCAGCACCGAGACCGCGAAGGCGATGTCCGTGGCCGTGGGGATGGCCCAGCCCTGGATGGTCGAGGGATCCGAGCCCGCCGTCAGATTGAGCGCGGCGTAGATGATCGCCGGCACTGCGGCGCCGCCGAAGGCCGCCACGATCGGCACGGCGGCCTTGGCCGGATTGCGCAGCTCGCCGTCCACGAAGGAGGCCTTGAGCTCCAGGCCGGTCAGGAAGAAGAAGATCGCCAGGAGGCCGTCGGCGGCCCATTCGCCCACGGTGTGGGTCAGGCCCGGGACGGAGTGGACGCCGATCTCGGCATCGCGCAGGCCGAAGTAGAAGGACTCGGCGGGCGTGTTGGCCAGCACCAGGGCGGTCACCAGCGCCACGAGCAGCAGCACTCCGCCCACCAGGTCCTGGCGCAGGGCGTCTCCGAGACGGTGCAGAGGAGATCCGCTGGCTGACTGGGCGTGGGACATCGGGGACCTTCCGTACGGCATGGCATCGACCAGTGGGCGGCACCGGCGGCTGATCGGGCCAGTCTACGACCGCTGTGGTGTGCGTCGCGGGGTGAGGGCATCCGGCAGATGACGACGCCCCGGAAGCCCTGCCTCGAGGCGGGTTCCGGGGCGCGGTCGTCCGGTTCGGCCGTGATGGCCGCCGGGCGGGTCAGTGCGAGGCGATCCAGGCATCGGCCTCGCGCGACTGCAGGCTCAGGGCCTTGCCGACGTAGGGCTCGGCGGCCGAGGCGATCTTGCCGCCGACCAGCGGGATGTTGGCCTTGACGGTGACGTCGACGGCGACGTCGGTGGTCTCGCCCTTGGCGGTCACGGTCTGCGTGCCGGAGCCGGAGACGGGCATCCCGCCCACGGAGACCTCGGTCTGGATGTCGCGGGAGCCGTTGTCGCGGGGGCCGGACCAGGTGTCGACCTGGGTCACGGTGAGCCCGCCCTTGACGAACTTCCGTGCGATGTCCGGCAGCTTCTCGGCACCCATGCTGCGCACGATCGTGACCTTGAACGGACCCGAGGTGTCGCCTTCGACGTTCTGGGACACCAGGGTCGCGCCGCCGCGCTCGGCGACATGGCGGTTGAAGGCCTCATCGGTGAAGGTCTCGATGACCTTCTCGACGGGGGCGCTGATGGTCTGGCTGGCGTTGACGGCCACGGGGTTCCTCCTGCTGGGACGACGACGGGCGCTTGCTCGAGCACGCGGCAGCGGGTCCAGCGCGGAAGGCGACGGTCCGCTCGCGCGCTCGCGGTCACCGGCCATCCTACGGCGAGACCTGGGGCGATCTTGGACAGCGACCGGAGCCAATAGGTGAGGGGACACCCGGGCACGGCTGTGGGTCCAAGTGCAGTGCCTGCACCGCAGGCGCACGCATGTCGGCGCGTAGGATTTCTCGCTGAGGTTCCGCTCGGGGGAGCGGAGCTCGAACATCTTCAACCGGCGCCGGAGCGATCGAGGGGGACTCGATCAGCGGCGCCGGTCTGACGCCGGGTCGATCCGCCCGGCCGCTAGGGGGAACCGCATGGAGCACAGCTGTGCCATCGATGTCCTGCACGTCGTCGAGGCCTTCGGCGGCGGCGTGGCCGCGGCCGTGCGCGACTACGTCCGCGACCTGCCCGAGGCCCGCCATCACATCGTGTGCAGGCTGCGCCCCGAGGCCGATGCGCTCGGGGCGCAGTGGCGGGAGGACTTCGCCTCCGTCACCGCCATCACCGGCGGGCATCTGGGCGCTGTGCGCACCGTGCGCGAGACGATCCGCGAGCTGCGCCCGTCCGTCGTGCACTCGCACTCCAGCTACGCAGGCGCGTGGGCCCGCACGGCGGGCATCGGCCTCGACGGCTTCCGCTCCGTCTACACTCCGCACGCATGGGCGTTCGCCCGCCAGGACAAGTCCTCGCTCGAGCGAGGCGCGTTCCGAGTCGTCGAGCGCGCGCTGCTGCGCCGCACGGATGTCCTGGCGGGGTGCTCGCGGGCCGAGCTGGCGCCGGCGCGAGCCTGGCGCTCGGACGTCGAGCTGGTCCATGTGCCGAACATCGCCGACGTCGAGACGCTGTCGGCCCCTGCCCTGCGCAGGGAGCCGGCCGATCTGCGCGGACTGCTGATCGTGGGCTCCGGCCGTCTGGCCGCGCAGAAGGACCCCGCGTGGTTCCGCGCTGCGGTGGAGGCCGTGCGCGCCGAGGGCCATGCCGTGCGCGCGATGTGGGTCGGCGGCGGCGACCAGCAGATGCAGGCGCAGCTGGAGTCGGCCGGCATCGAGGTCACCGGGTGGATACCCCCTGCTCAGGTGGAGCGCCACCTGGCAGAGGCGGATCTGTACCTGCACACGGCGGCCTGGGAGGGCTTCCCCATCACCGTCCTGGAGGCGGCGCGCCTGGGTCGGCCCATCGTCGTGCGCTCGATCCAGGCCTTCCACGAGGTGTCGCTGCCCGTTGTGCTCGATCGGCCCGCGGATCTCGCCAAGCGCTGGGAGCGGATCGCTGAGCACGCCACTCGCGAGCAGATGGTCTCTCAGCAGGACCGGGCACTGCGCGAGAACTGCGCCGGTGTCCAGCACGACAGGCTCGCCCATGCCTACGGGCTCGAGGTCCGGCCATGGGGCGTGGGCGGATGCGGCGCTCCGGCGCGGCAGAGCGCGACGCCCGAGACCGAGGGCTCCGCGGAGCTGGCAGGATATGCCGGTCCGAGCCGCTGATCCGCAGCTGGGCTGATCGAAGGAGCCCGCCATGTCTGCTGCGCCGCAGGCCTCCCGCCGCGTCGTCGCGGTGGGCTGCGACATCCAGGCCCACGGGCCGGTGGCGGAGGCGATCGAAGCCTTCGGCCCGGCCTACCTCCGTCGTGTGCTCCACCCCCAGGAGAGGGTCGGCCTAGATGCGCCGGCGGAGGGGGCCGCACCCGATCCGGAGCTCACGGCGCGTGTGGCCCGTTTGGTGGCGCTCAAGGAAACTGTCATGAAATGTCTGGACCTCAGCGCCTCAGATCCGATTTCATGGACGGACATACGATGTGCACCGATCCGACGGCGATCCTCCGCCGAGGGGGCCGGATCCGAGGAGCAGACCGCTCATCAGGTGCAGCTGCATGGATCGGCCGCTCTCATGGCGCGGCGACGGGGGATCCGCAGCTTCCTGGCAGTGGCCTCGACCACCGTGCCCGCTGCGCGCACCGCGCAGACGGGGGAGACGGTGGTCCTGTCCGCGACGGCGAGAGCCGTCGCGCTGTCGGGACGGTCACCTGAGGGGAGGATCGAGGCGGGGACGGCTCCGGGGACGCTGGATGCGTCCCGGAGGCCGGGGGTCCCGGGGGATGCCGCGAAGTGCCGCTCAGCGGTCCGCGGCATGCCGGCCGGGACTCAGCACAGGGGAACGGGGAATCCGCACGGCGATGTTCTGCCGGTGGAGGGGCTGCGGGTAGCAGCCGCAACCGCTCCCGCACAACTGGGGGACCTCTCAGGTCCCCCCGAAGAATCGGGGAGAAGCAGAATGAGCAGCACCGAAGAGATCATCGCCGAGGTCCGTCAGGTCGTCGCCCAGCACGGGCATCTGGCCCAGGACGCGGGTTCGCTGGCGGAATCCGACAGCCTCTATGCGGCGGGAATGACCTCGCACGCATCCGTCAATGTGATGCTCGGGGTGGAGGACGCCTTCGATCTCGAGTTCCCGGAGCAGATGCTGACCAAGGAGACCTTCGAGAGCCTGGAGTCCATCGCCGCCGCGGTGCGCACCCTCGAGGAGCAGCAGTGAGCGCCCCGACGCGCGAGAACCGCAGCGGCTCCGGCGAGGACATGGAGCGCAGGGACTGGTCCGAGCGGATCGACGCCGTGGTCGCGGCCGCAGCGGCCGCCGCTTCCGATGTCGATGCTCAGGGGCGCTTCCCCCAGGAGATGCTGGACGCCGCGCGCGAGCAGCTGATCCTGGGCGCTCACGTGCCGGCCGTGCACGGCGGCCTGGGTCGTTCGATCACGGAGATCTGCCGGCTGGTGGAGGCCTTGGGCGCGGTCTGCGCCTCCTCGGCCGCTGTGATCGCCATGCACTTCAGCCAGGAGCTGTGCCTGACCCGCCACGTCGACCTCGAGGAGGACACCGCGCTGTCGAGCTTCACCTGCGCAGTGGCCGCTGAGCAGCTGCTGCTGGCCTCCTCGACGACAGAGAAGAACATCGGCGGCGACACCCGCACGTCGTCGTGCGCGGTCGTGGCCCACGACGACGGCAGCGTCACCGTGGCAAAGTCGGCTCCCGTGATCTCCTACGGGCGCTTCGCCGACGCGATCCTGGTGACGGCGCGCCGTGATCCGGAGGCACCGGCCTCCGAGCAGTCACTGGTGGTCGTGCCGCGCGAGCACCTGAGTCTGGAGCGCACCAGCGAGTGGGACGCCCTGGGCCTGCGCGGCACCATGTCCGAGGGCTTCGAGCTGGAGGGCACCGTGTCGGCAGACATGGTGCTGCCGGTCGACTTCGCGACCATCTCCGCACAGACCATGCTTCCGGCATCGCACACGCTGTGGGCGTCGTCCTGGCTGGGCCTGGCCACCGGAGCCGGTGCCGTGGCTCGGCGCTTCATCCAGAAGAAGGCCCGCTCGAACCCCGGGACCACGCCTCCGGGAGCCCTGCGACTGGCCGAGCTCGAGCTGCGGATCCAGTCGATGACCGACACCGTGCGCAGCTCGATCGCCCGCTTCGAGGAGGCCGCCCACGATCCCGAGCTGGCCACGTCCATGCACTTCGCGATCGCCATGAACACGCTCAAGGTCTCGACCTCCGAGTCCGTGCGCGCGATCGTCTCCGAGGCCATGGTCATCGTGGGCATCGCCTCGTACTCGAACACCGGCCCGTTCTCGCTCGCGCGCTCGCTGCGCGATGCCATGGGGCCGTCGCTGCAGGTCAACAACGACCGCATCCTGAACAGCAGCGCCTCGCTGCTGACCGTCTCCAAGGGGCGGGCATGAGCGGCGGGGCGCAGGCCGGGATGCCGCAGACTCCCGCCGAGGAGATGTCCCAGGAGCAGCGCTTCGAGGCCGAGCTGCTCCAGGCCGGGTGGCTGCTGCCCACGCTGGGACAGGGGATCACGGGCACCGGGGCGGTCATGGAGGCCGTCGTGCAGGGCCTGATCCTGGCCGCGCGCGAGCGAGCCGTGGCCCTGCCCCGCCCCGGTCGGCTCGAAGCCCTCCGCTTCCCGCCGGTCAATGCCCGCAGCCTGCTCGAGCGCACGGACTACGTGGCCAGCTTCCCGCAGCTGCTGGGGACGATCGACACCTTCGAGGGCGACACGAAGGCCCACCGGCGGCTGCTGGCCGACCGCGAGGCGGGCCAGCCGTGGGACGGACACATGTCGACCAGCGGCTATGCGCTGGTGCCCGCGGCCTGTCACCCGCTCTACGGCGCCCTGCAGCTGGGGGCGAGCCGCGGCGAGGTCGACGGCACGGTCTACTCGCTGATCGGCGACTGCTTCCGCAACGAGCCGTCGCCGGACCCCATGCGCTTCGTCTCCTTCCGCATGCTCGAGTTCGTGCTCGTGGGCACCCCGGAGCAGGCGCTGGCCCACCGCCAGGCCATGCTCGAGCTCGGCTCGGGGCTGCTGCGCGATCTGGGACTGGATGTCGAGATCGAGTCCGCGAACGACCCGTTCTTCGGCCGTGCCGGCGTCATGCTCGCCAAGGGGCAGCTGCAGGCCGAGCTGAAGTTCGAGATCACGGCACCGGTCTACGGCACCCATCGCACGGCGATCGCCTCCGGCAACTACCACGAGGATCACTTCGGCGCCGAGTTCGACCTGCACGGCGCCGACGGCTCGGTGGCGCACTCCGCGTGCTTCGGTTTCGGCCTGGAGCGCGTGGCGCTTGCGCTGGCCCGGGTCCACGGCACCGAGCTGAGGGCCTGGCCCGAGCAGGTGCGGGCCCTTCTCGGCCTGCCGACGGGGGAGACCGGATGACCGCGACGACCTCCGCCGCCGGACTCGGGGTCGCAGCGCTGAGCCCTGAGGGCTTCATCCAGCACCCGCTGCACCGGGACGAGTCCGTCTGGTCGAACACGAACTGCTACCTGGACGTGTGGATCGAGCTGCTGCACGGACTCGGCCACGCCCCGGAGCCGCTGTTCGCGGCGGCGGTCGCGGCCACGGCCCAGGCCACGCAGTTCGAGTTCCTCAAGGTGGATCACCGCGACCTCGAGGAGGTCACCGGGATCCGGGTGGGCGAGCACGACATCTGGCTGGGGCTGCAGGAGCAGGTCATGCTGCAGCTGGGCCTGGGCAACCCCATGCTGATCGAGGCCGATGCGTTCTGGCTGCCCGACACCCGCGGCGTGTCCTACGGGCAGGAGCACACCAAGACCTCGATCGTTGTGCTGCATGCCGATCCGGAGGCGAGCGAGCTCGTCTACCTGCACAATGAAGGGCTGCACCGGCTCGACGGCGCGGATTTCGACCACGTGCTGGGGGCCGGGCGCAGCCAGGGGATCGTGCCCTCGCCCTACACGGAGCTGATCTCCCTGGCCGGCCTGCGCGATCCGCAGGAGGTCGACTCGGCGGCGCAGACCAGGCGCCTGCTGCGGCTGCATGCGGCCAGGGCACCAAAGTCGAACCCGGTCGCCGAGCTGATGGACATCCTGCGCTCGCGCTTCGCCTGGCTGGCGGAGAACGGGATGGACGGCTATCACGCGCTGTGCTTCGAGACCACGCGACAGCTCGGCGTGGTCGCCATGCTGGCCGCCGCCGCGTGCCGCCACGCCGAGGTCCCGGAGCTGGAACCGGCGGCCCAGGCGTGGAGCGCCGTCTCGGAGGAGGCCAAGGGCATGCAGTTCCAGCTGGCCCGGCTGGCTCGCGGCCGCCGCTCCTCGGCACTTGCCGCCACCATGGACTCCGCTGTCCAGCACTGGGGGCAGGCGGCTGAGGCGCTGGCCGCCTGGGCCGCTGACGGCGGCGGGCCCGAGCCCGCGTCATGAGCCCCGATCCTCTCGGAGGAGCTCCGGGCGCCGTCGCCCTGGACGGGCTGAGCTGGTCCCTGCACGGGACCGATCCCGGTGCGATCGGATGGGCGGGTCCGTGGGAGCAGGCCGAGGCTCCGGTGCTGCGAGAGGGGGAGCGCTCGGTCCTGAAGGCCCGGCTCGAGGAGCTGTCGCAGCTGAGCCTTCCCGCCTCCGTGCCCGGAACGCTCGCCGCTGCCCTGCGCGATGCGGGGCGCGAGCCCGTGACGCAGCCGGATGACCGCGACTGGTGGTGGCGGGCAGATCTCGAGCTGCCCGCGGACGAGCCGGAGTGGCAGTGGGAGCTGCGCCTGCGCGGGGTGGCGACCGTCTCCGAGGTCTGGTGGGACGGCCGGCGCGTCGTCGTCTCGGCAAGCGGCCTGGATGACGTGGTGGTGCGGCTGAGCGCAGCTCCCGGCCGCCATGAGCTGGCGATCGTGTGCCGGGCTCTGTCCCTGCTGCCGGTGCCGCGCCGGCCCCGGGGGCGGTGGCGCTCGAGCCTGGTGGCGGATCAGTCCCTGCGCTGGCGCCGCACACCGCTGATCGGGCGGATCCCGTGGGCCGGCACCGCCCCGGTCATCGGGCCATGGGGTCAGGCCTCTCTTCTGCCGGTCCCGGAGCACGGGATCGAGCTGACGGGCGTGCGCACCGAGCTCGACCGGGACCTGAGGCGAGCGGAGGTGATCGTCGGGTACCGCGCCGAGCGCGCGGGGCATCTGGAGCTGAGCTGCGCGGAGGCCGCCACAGCAGCGGAGGTCCCCGCCGGTGAGGGCCAGCTGCGTCTCGAGGTCCGCGACCCGGCCCTGTGGTGGCCCGCGACCCACGGCGAGCCCGCTCTGCACGAGCTGACGGTGCGCGCCGGATCCGAGCCTGCCCGGCTGCAGCCGCTGACCCGTCGCAGCGTCGGCTTCCGCCGACTCGAGGCGCGCACCGACGACGGCGGCTTCCGGCTGGTCGTCAACGGCCGCCCGGTCTTCGCTCGCGGCGCCGTCTGGGCGCCCGTGGACCCGTTGAGCCTGGCCGGCAGCGCACGGGAGATCGAGCGCACTGTGCGAGCCATGGCCGCTGCCGGCGCCAACATCCTGCGGATCTCCGGCACCGGAGCCTGGGAGTCCCCGGCCTTCTACGGGGCCTGCGACCGCCTCGGGGTCATGGTCTGGCAGGACGCCATGCTGGCCACCCTCGACCCGCCGGAGGACCCCGAGTGGCTGGGGCTGCTGGAGGCCGAGCTGCGGACCTGGCTGCCGCGTCTGGGGGCGCACCCGAGCCTGGCGGTGGTCTCCGGTGGCAACGAGGTCCTGCAGCAGCCCGTGCTGTGGGGCCGCAGCCCGCAGGAGATGGCCATGACCGCGATCGATGAGCTGATCCCCGCTCTGTGCGCCCAGCTCATCCCGCAGGCCGTGCACGTGCCCACGAGCCCCTGCGGCGGACGGCCGCCCACCCGCCCCGATGAGGGGATCTCCCACTGGTTCGGTGTGGGCGCCTACCGCCGGCCGTTGACGGATGCCCGTCTCAGCGGCGTGCGCTTCGCGGCCGAGGCACTGGCCTTCGGCTGCCCGCCGCGCCCTGAGGCGATCGAGGCGGACTTCGGCTCCGCGACGGCCGATCACGACGAGACCGCCCGCGCGGCCTGGTCTGCTGCGGCAGCCAGGGATCCGGGAGCTGGCTGGGACTTCGAGGACATCGCCGCGCACTACGCCAAGCGCTGGATCGCCCCCGGGATCGAGGCCGACCGCGGTGCGACCGGGGCCGTCGCCGATCATCCCGGCGACGGCGAGTGGGGTGGGCTCGAGCGCGACGAGCAGCTGCGTCTGGAGCGCGCGGCCTCGGCACGGGCCGTGGAGCGCACGCTGGTCGATCTGCGCCGCCCGGGGTCGCGCTGCGACGGCGTGATCATCCTCGCGGCCCGGGACCTGGTGCCGGGGGCCGGCTGGGGGCTGCTCGACTCCGAGGGCCTGCCCAAGGCCACCTGGTACGCCATGCGCCGCGCCTGCGCCCCGGTCGCGGTGCTGCTCACCGACGAGGGGCTGGCCGGACTGCACGCGCACGTGGTGTGCGATCGACCCCTTCAGCTCCGTGGCCGGCTGCGCTTGCGCGTGTGGACACGACAGGGGGTGCTCAGCCACGAGGCGCATCCCGAGGTCTCGATCGATGGCCCCGGGTCCGTCACATTCGTCGTGGAGGACGAGCTCGGCGGCTTCCTGGACCTCGATCGGAACTGGGGCTTCGGTGCCAGGCAGTGGGAGGCGCTGGCGGTGGAACTGCAGGTCACGTCTGATTCCGATCCCGTCGGGACGGATGCGGTCCTCGAGACTGTCCGCCTCCTGGGGGGCGCGAGCCGCGACGTCCTGGCTGACCTGCGGACAGCGCCGGAACTCGGCAGACAGGACGATGACTCGTCATATGAGCTTCGTCCCGCGAAGCCCGGCTATCGTGACGGGAACGGGCTGTCGAGCCTGCGCTCGGACATCTCGGCGGCGGCCGTGGGGGTGCCCTGCGCAGAAGGACTCGTCCCTCAGGACGAGGGCTTCGACCTCCCGCCCGGCGGGCGCCGGGACATCGAGCTGGTCGAGGCCGGCAGCTGGCCGCCCGTCGTCGTGCCTGGTCGCACGGCGTCTGGTGACTGAAGCGGCAGGGGAGCCGCTGTCCTCACTTCCGGGGCTGGAAGGGGAATGGGCCGGTCCGGGCGGGAGAACGCCGCGGCCGGGTCGGTCGAGAGATTTGGGGGAGAGATGATCGAAGGTCAGCCCACATGGGCGGGAACAGGCCGTGAGGCCGTGCTCACGTGGATCCATACGCCCGAGGACGGCACGAGCCGAGGCATCGTGGTGCTCGCGGCCCCGGCCGGGCGCGAGCAGGCGCTGTCCATGCTGGCCGTGCGTCGCCTGGCGATCCTGCTCGCACGGCACGGCTACACCGCCGTGCGCTTCTTCTGGCGCGGCACCTCCGATTCGCAGCCGCTGTGGGGCGATCCCGACCTGGTCGGCCGATGGCAGGACGACGTCCGCACGGTCGTCGAGCATGTCCGCCAGTTGTGCGCGCTGCCGGAGGCGCCGCTGCACGGCATCGGCTACCGCGTGGGCGCCGCCGTGCTCGCCGCGATGCGCGAGGAGTTCGAGACGCTCGTGGCCTGGGAGCCCGTCTCCGGCGGCGCCATGGTGCGGCAGTGGGCGCGGCTGCGCACCGCCATCGCCGCCGCCACCCCGCAGCGCGACGGCGAGGTCGATCTGATGGGCCTGGTCCTCACCTCTGCTCAGGCAGACAGTCTCGCAGCGCTGCCCGCTCCGTCCGGGCCGAGCGTGGTCGAGATCAAGGAGAAGGACCGCAGGCGGGCCAAGGCCATGTACGGCGTCGAGCCGTTCGACACCCGGCTGCACGATGATGTCTTCGCCCGGATCATGGACGCGCTTCCCGACAGCGCTGCGCAGCAAGGAGCGTTTCCTCATGCCGCAGCGCTGCAGAACGAGTGGATGGACGGAGGCGGTGTGCGGCTCCACGAGCGCATCGTGCACGTGGGTCCGGAGCCTCGTACGGGCATCGTCACCTGGGCCGAGGGCAGTCTCAGCTCTCACCCCTCCGATGCCGCTCGCGGGCGCAGGAGCCCGGCCGTCCCCTCGCAGGTGCAGGACGACATGCGCGCCGAGGACCTGCGGTGGTCGGCTCCGGGGCTGATCGTCTCCGGCGGAGGTCCCGACGGCCGAGCCGGGGGCGGAGAATGGCCCCAGACGGCACGAGAGCTGGCCGCCGACGGTCTCGTGGTCCTGCGCTGCGACCGCCCGCTCGTGGCGGACTCCACGCCGGTGGATGACGTGCGCGCCTCGAATCCGTACACGCTGCGCTCGGCCATCGGGATGCAGGACATGATCGACTGGCTGCGGGGGCACGGCTGCCCGCAGGTCCATGCCGGGCTGCACTGCGCCTCGGCCTGGGCCGCCTGTCTGGGGGAGCTGCACGGACATCCCGTGAGCGCTGAGTCGATGGTGCTGATCGGGCACGCCGAGTGGAAGATGGACCCCGAGTGGTGGGCGGGATTCCGCGAGGTGTACGACGCCGATGCGCCTCCCGCCGAGCGGGCCCAGGCCCGCAGCGCCTACCTGGGGCTGAACGAGGACGAGCCCTCGAGCCCTTCCGCCGAGCCCGAGGCGCAGACCCCATGCCCGCTGCGGGCCCTGGTCGGCATCGCCGCGCGTCGACTCCGAGACCGCGATCTGCGCGGGCTCAGGGCCGAGGTACGCCCCGAGATCGTGCGCTGGATGCGCTTCGAGATGCCTTATCCGCTGTGGCTGCGGCTGAACCGCTCGGGGCGCATCAGCGGACCCGAATCCGTTCTGGAGCCCATGTCCGCGCGCCAGCCCGTGGTCGTGGTCAACGGCCCCGAGGACCTCGAGCGCTGGGAGCAGACCCGCGCCGATCGAGCGGTCGCGCAGCTGGCGCGTCGGGGGCGGGCCATCCGCGAGGTGCGCCTGCCGCACATGGACCACTCCCTGCTCACCAGCTGCGCTCGTCGCCAGCTCACCGAGGTGCTGCGTGAGAGCCTTCCCATCGCGGAGGCGGCGGTGTCCGGAGGGGCGGTGCGTGCTTCATGACTCTGCCCAGGGGCATGTCGAGCCGGGCCGGCCAGAGGCAGGAGACTGACAGCCGATCGGCAGACACGGGCGGCCGTGACGCGACGCGCCTCGAGCAGACCTGGATCCCCGTGTCCTCCGTTGCCTCGGCCCCTGCGGCTGCGTCCGGGCCGTCTCTGCCCGATCAGACCGGTGCTGTCGTCGAGGGCCCCGCGGCAGCCGCCGCCATGGAGGGCCCCGCCGACGCCGAGGCCTGCGGGGCTGTGCTGATCGTCGCCCCGGTGGGACGCGAGCAGGCCGTGAGCACCGCCGGGCTCGTCGTGCTCAGCTCGCAGCTGGCGGCCCGGGGACTGCTGGTGATGCGGCTGAGCCTGCGCGGTTCCGGAGACTCCCATGACCTTGACGGCGACGACGTCCGTGCGGCCTGGACGGCCGACGTGCGCAGTGCGCTGCGCGATCTGCGCCGCCGGGCGCCACAGCTTCCTCTGCACGCCGTCGGCCTGCGCCTCGGGGCCGCGGTGCTTCTCGATGCCTGTGCAGAGGATCTCCCTGCGGAGGTTCCCGAGCTGCGGACGGCCGTGCTCTGGGAGCCGCTGGGCGGTCGAGCCCAGCTGCGCCGCGATGTGGCTCTGCGCCGGGTCAGCGTGCCGCGCGAGCCGGTGAGCGACGGCGTCGAGGTGACGGGGGGCCTGTGGAGCGCGGGCCAGGCCGCCAGCCTGCGCACGATCCCGGATCCTGTGCGCACGCCGCTGCCCTCTGCGGACTGGAGCCTGCGCGTGGAGGAGGACCGCGCGGCCGCCGAGATGCTGTGGGGCGTGGGCTCGGAGTTCGCGCGGGTGCCGCGTGCGGCGATCGGCGAGATCGTCGACCAGCTCGCCGAAGCCGCAGGTCGTCCACCGGCCAGGTGCCGGGTGGATCTCGAGCCGCTGTCGGCGGCTGTCGTGCCGAGGGCGCATAACGCAGACAGCTCGGTGCGCGTGCTCGAGCGATTCGTGCGGGTCGCTGACGGCCGGCCCGCGGTGCTGAGCACGGCGCTGCCGGAGGCTGCGCAGACTTCGGCGCAGCAGAGGGATCTCGACTCCGACCACGCCCAGGCGCCGGTCGCGGCTGCCTCGACGGCGGTGCAGTTCATCGCGGCCTCCGCTGAGCCTGCCGACGGGCCAACTGGTCTGTGGGCGAGCACTGCGCGCGATCTGGCGGGTGCCGGGCTCACCGTCCTGCGCGCCGAGCGTCCCGGGTCCGGCGTGCTGACGGACCCGCGCCTGGAGACCAGCCCGATGCCCTATGACCAGGACGTCATCCGGGCCGTTCGCTCGGACGCGCACTGGCTGCATGAGACGACCGGCCTGCCGGTGACGGCCGTGGGGCTGTGCGTGGGCTCCTGGCTGGCGCTGCGCGCCGCGGACTCCTCGGTGACTGAGCGGGTGATCGCGGTGAACAATGTGGCCTGGCGTCCGGGCACCGGCTACTACGAGCTCATCTACTCCGAGCGCGGAAGCTGGGAGGGAGCCCCACGCAGCTTCACCGAGGCCCTGGCTCGCGATGCTCGGACCGAGGCGGCCTCGCCGTCGGCGGCGGTGCGAGTGCAGCGCGCGGCCAAGAGCCGCCTGAGCGGCCTGCGCGATGTCGTCGAAAGGCGGGCGCCGGGGCCGGTGCGGCACCTGCTGGCCATGCTCGGGCTCAGCGGGTCGGTCTCGAGCATGCTCACCCTGCCCGGCGGGGTGCGTGAGATCGATCTCCTCCTGGGCGCGGAGGACATGGCCGAGTTCCACGACAACCGCGGTGACTGGGGGCTTCGCATGGCGCGCAGGCTCGGACGCCGCGTGCGGGTGCACGATGTCCCCTCACTGGACCACGCCCTGCTTGCAGCCGCCGGGCGTCGGGAGGTGCGTACCATGCTCCGGGACATGCTCGCACCGAAGGACCGCGATGGGGATCGCGGCCGTGCGACGGCATCGGGGGATGCCCAGGGCACTTCCTGAGGGAGAGCGGCCGGACAGCAGCCTGCGACGCCCCGCCCGCCGCGCCAGCGCGCATCGGGCCCCGTCCGAGGATGTGGCCGCCTGCGCTTTCCGCACCGTCCGCTCCGGCGGCAGGGCCTTCGGGGGACCCTGCCGCGATCGAAGGAGCACCGTCTCGCCCCGCGCACGTGAGGACCGTATGGTCCGCATCCCGTCCAGGAGGACCGTCCGCATGGCCAAGCACCGACTCGAGGGCCCCGTCTCAGGACCCCTGCGCCGTCGGCGACGCGCTGCCCGCGCGCAGGGCAGCGCGGAGGCATCCTCCGCATCGATCGAGGAGGCCATAGACCCGGAGGAGCAGGACCCGCTGGTGCCGCTCGGGGGCGGGGTCAGCGGCGCGGACGATGCCGAGGAGCACGTCGCTGACGGCAGTGGAGCCGCCGGGCACCCCGATCCCGAGGGCGCCGACGACGTCGACGACACCTCGGCGGACACGGGCTCCGAGCGGCTGGGACAGAACATCCTGTGGAACTACCTGTCCGGGTTCACCTCGATCTTCGGGCTCCTGCTGCTCTATCCGCTGGCCGTGAGCATCGTGGGGGCCCCGTCCTACGGGCTGTGGGTCCTGGCCATCGGGGCCATCCAGATGCTCACCATGACCGACTTCGGACTCGGCTCCGGCATCGTGCGCACACTGACCGGCATCGCCGAAGGTCCCAGCGCGCCGTATGAGCGCCGTCGCTTCGTCACCGCGGCCGTGCTGGTCTTCGTGCTGCTGGGCGCGGTGCTCACTGCCGGCTATCTGGCCGGCTTCCCCCTCTACCTCCGCGCTGTGGACGTATCGCCGCAGGACCAGCACGCCATCATTCCCATGACGGTCCTGGCCGGCTGCACGCTGTTCGTCTCGATGGTCGGACGAGGGCTCAACTCGGTGCTGTGGGGACTCAACCGCCCGGATATCGAGCGCAAGGCAGCCGTGGTGTCGATCATCCTGCGAGCGCTGGGCTATCTGGCGGTGCTGTTCACGGATGCGGGGCTGCTGGGCATCGTGGTCGTCGAGTGCGCCTCGCTCATGCTGCCGCCGATCGTGTGCCTCTGGGCCGTGTGGCGCCGCTTCCGGGCACCGGTGCTCGACCGAGGGCTCTGGGCCGATCACGGCGCTCCGCTGCTGCGGCTGTCCTCCGTCATGTCCATCGGCTCCCTGGCGCTGCTGGGCGTCTATCAGCTGCCGCTGTTCATCGTCGGCCCCACGCTCGGCCTGGCCGCCGCCACCGCCTTCGGCGCCCTGATGCGCGTCTATCAGAGCTGCCGCCTCATCGTCTCCTGGATCGCCATGCCCTACGGCTACCCCCTGCGCGTCACCGAGGGGCAGAGGGCCTCCACGGTGCTCAAGAGCTGCACGACCCTCACTCTCGGCATCGGCATGCTCATGGGTGTGGCGCTGCTGACGATCCCCACCGAGCTGATGACGGCCTGGATGGGCGACGACTTCGCCTTCGCCGCCATGGGCCTGGCCACCCTGACGATCGGCCTGATCGCGGAGGCGCTCAACCAGCCGGCCAGCCTGGTCATGACGCTGCGCGGCTCAGCGCTTCGAGCCTCGCTGATCAACCTGGCGATCCTGGTGCTGACCCTGCCCGCGGTGTGGTTCGCCACGAGGACCGGGGACATCGAATGGGTCATCCTGGGCACGGTCGCCCCGTCCCTGCTGCTCAGCGGCTTCCAGCTGCGGGGAGCGGACCGGGACCTTCCGTACCGGGTGGACCGCCAGGACGCGAAGCGCTGGTCCGGGATGCTGGCCGGCGTGATCGCCTACGGGGGCGTGGCGCTGCTGATCGCCCACTTCCTCCCCACCTGGCCCACGATCCTGCTGGTCGGTGCGGGTCTGGCCGTGATGGCCGTGCGCATGATGCGCACAGTGCGTCACGACGGCGAGCTCGTGGCCGAGGCGGCGCAGAGCGCGGAGCCGGCCTCCGAGGACTCCCACGCTGCAGCCGCCGGATAGGCCCCGGGCTCGGGCTCAGCCGGCGGAGCCGATCAGATCGCGGTAGATCGTCTGGTAGCGGGCGGCCGAGCGGTCGATGTCGAAGCGGCTGCCGCACAGCTGCCAGGCCGCGCGCCGCAGCTGCTCGCGCTGCTGCGGGGTCCGCTCGAGCATCCAGCAGATGCTCTCGGCCAGGGCCCGGGGATCGCGCGGCGGGCATACCAGGTGCTCGTCCACGGCCAGGAACGCGGCGTCGCCTGCCGTCGTGGTGACGACGGGCAGCCCCTCGCTCAGCGCCTCGATCCCGGCCATGGGCAGCGCCTCGTTGTAGCTGGCGAAGACCAGGGCAGCCGCCTCTCGCAGCTGGGCGCGCACATCCGAGATCGTGCCGGCGAACTCCACCACGCCGTCCAGGCCGAGCTCGCCGCGCCAGCCGCTGAGCTGGTCGTTCGACTCGTCCACGCCGTTGCCGGCGCAGCGCAGCCTCGCCTCGGGGTGGCGCTCGTGCACCAGGGCCATGGCCTCGAGCAGATTGCGATGGTCCTTGGGCGGGGCGAAGCGCGCCAGATGCAGCAGCTGCTGGCCTCCCGGATCGGGAGCCGGCTGCGTCGTCGTGGTGGTGCCGTTGACGATCACCGGCATGGACTGGGCCGGGAAGGTGTAGCCGAACTCGGCGGCGATGTTCCGCGCCGAAGGTGCGCAGGCGACCATGGAGTCCATGCGGAAGGCCGCTTTGGCGGCAGCGCTCCAGGCCAGGCGGGCCGTCGCGGAGGAGGAGGCGTCCTCGCTGGCGTGCTGCGTGGACAGCCGCGGACGCCCATGCGGCGTCATGGCGTTGACCAGATCGGACTGATGCAGGTGGGAGTGCACCACGTCGATCCGCAGGCGCCGGACCATCCGCAGCAGGTGGGCCGTGGCACGCACCGGGAGGACCTCGCGCTTGGACATCCTCACGTACTCGACGGTGGAGGCGGCGTCCTCGAGCCTGTCGCTGAGCCCGCCCCGGCCCAGCAGCACCAGGATGTGGACCTCGTCCTCCGGGGCGCGACGTCGGGCCAGGGCCTCAATGAGCGTCTGGGCTCCGCCGGTGTCGGCGTCGTTGACCACGTGCAGAATGCGCATTCTCGTGCCTGTCCTCGTGCGTGTCTAGGTGGACCGGAGTCCCCTGCGCGGCGGGTCAGCGCCCCCAGGGGAGCTCTGCCGCGCTGTCACTGTCCGGGTTGGTCGCCGCGGCTGCAGGCCGGAAGGAGGCGTCCCCGTCGATCTGTGCCTGTCGGCGGTCGAACTGCGCCTCGATCTCGGCCGTCGAGCGGATCCGGCGGTGCTCGGGCACAGGGGCCTCGGGCCACCTGCGGGTCAGCTCCAGGCCCAGCGCCGCGCCGGCTCCTCCCCACAGCCAGAAGGCGTTGTCGTAGCTGATGGTGGCTCCTGCGATCACGACCCAGGTGAGCAGATGCAGCACGCCGATCAGCGGAGGCACCCGACCCCCGGAGCGCACGATGAGAAGCGCCATGCATGCCACCACCGTGCCGCCGACCAGCATCCCGTTCTCGGCGATGATCCGCCCGAGCACCGAGAAGATGTCCACGATCGGGTTGTAGTGCTGGAAGGTCTCGATGGGCATCCGCCCGCTGACGAACTCCTCGTTCACCCTGCCTCGGCCCAGACCGCCCCAGAAGGCGACGGGGTCCTCGAGCAGCCGCTTCACGACCGCCAGGATCGAGCTGCCGCGATCTGCCCAGGACCAGTTGAAGCTCTCCGAGCGCTCCTGCAGCACGCTCACGGCCACGAGCGCCGCACCCAGCGCTGCGGCGGGGACGCCCAGGAGGGCCAGCCACGCCTGCCGCATAGCCACCGGCAGGATGATCGCCATGGCCACCGCGGCCACGACCACGATCGCCGAGCCGGACCCCGACACCGCGGCCGCCCAGACGGCCAGAGCCACGGCGGCCCAGTCCCGCCAGTCGGGGACCACTGCGTAGTGGCGCATCAGCACGATCAGCACCATGGCCATCAGCGTCACGGTGCCCACCATGAACGACGTCTCCGGAAAGAAGCCGAACGGGCGGCGGATGTAGGTCAGGAACGTCTCGCGGAAGGGCAGGAGGTTGGCGTATCCGGGGAGGGTGTAGAGCCACGGCAGCGGCACGACGTTCAGGATGTCGATGAAGATGTGCTTCTGGATCACCGCGTAGCCGGCGGAGCCGATCAGCGTCCAGGACAGCCATGCGATCGCGCGCCGGCGCAGGAAGATCACGGCAGCGGCGGCCCCTGGAAGCGCCAGGGTCGCTGCCACCCAGGTGATCGTGGGGATCAGCTGCAGGGGCTGCGGGGTGAGGAACAGGCGGATGAACGCCGAGAAGAACGGCACGGCTGCCAGCAGCACCGCGATCACGAGCAGCGGCAGGTAGCGCATGGCCCGCAGCACCAGGATCCCGGCGACCACCGAGGACATGGGGATGTTGGTGTCTCCGCCGACTGCGATCCCTGCGTAGGGGAAGGCGGAGAGCACGATGAGCAGCCCGGACAGCGCTCGATCCAGACGCGTCCCCGTCTCGGGGAGCCGGCCCTCGGGCAGGGCTGTGTGGCGAGCCGGTCGCAGCGTGGAGATCTCCGTCATGCTTCCTGCTCCTTCCTTGTCCAGGTCCTCATCCGGGCGGCGCCTCCGGCGACTGAGCCGCGGATCCTCGTCGGTGCCTCAGCCGCGCGCGGAAGCGCTCAGCACGGCGTCCACGGACGGATCCCAATCCGCATGGGACGTTCCGCCGGGACCGGAGCGCGGCCCGGCGGCCACGGCCCGGTCGTAGCCCTGGCGCAGGGCGGCGGCGAAGGCTGCGCGGTCGTGGATGTCCGCGAAGCGCGCAGGCCGGTGCTCGCCGTTCTGCTCGCGCAGCGAGTCCAGATCCGAGGCGACGATGGGCAGACCGGCCGCGATGGCCTTGGCGAGGATCCCGGACTGGGCGTCGAAGTGGGTGTAGGGGAGCACCACCACGGCAGCGCCCTCGAGGATCCGCTGGAACTCGCCGCGCTCCAGGAACCGATCCTCCAGCATGACGGTGCCGGCATGGCGGGCTCGCTCGCGCAGGGTCGAGGCGAGCTCGGGGCTCTCGGCGCGCCCGGCCACGAGCAGCGGCACCCCCGCCTGGCCGGCGGCGTCGATCGCGAGCTCGATGCCCTTGTTGGCTCGCAGCTCGCCCAGGACCAGGGCGTAGGGGCGGGCAGGGATCTCGAGCCGGGCGGGGGCGGTGTCGCCGTCGTCGTCCAGCGACACGGGCACGGACTCGGCGGTGGCCGCCTCATCGATCCGGGAGCTGGTGGGCAGAGCCACGGCCACCAGGTCGCCGCGGATCCGCCCCAGGTTCTCGTACGCGGTGACCTGCTGGTCCCTGCCGTGCACGACGACTCGATCGCAGCCGGTGGCGGCGCCGAGCTCGAGGCGGCGCAGCAGGCGCAGCCGGAGGGAGGACTCGGCGTCGTCGTGGTGCGGACGGACGTTGTGCAGGAACAGGACCGCGGTCTGCCCCGGCAGCGGCGTGAGCACGGACGGGAAGGGGTACTTGGACGAGTCCAGCGCCAGCACGGTGCCAGGGCCCGCCTGGGCGGCCAGGCGGCGGATCTGCAGGTGCTCGCGCACCAGGTCCACGACCTGCAGGCCACGGGTCAGCAGCCCCGTGCCGGTGCGCCGAGGCGGAATGGTCTCCACGATGCTCAGTCCGTCGACCTGCGGGCGGCCCAGATAGGCGTCGGCCCCCCTGCGGGAGACCAGGACCACGCGCTCGGTGCGGGGGTCCGCGGCAAGTCCCATGGCGAGATCGGCGGCGTGCTCGATCTGCCCGCCGTACTCGGTCGGGCACACCACGATGACGCGCACCCCGCGCGAGGACCGGTCGCGGCGGCTCATGCGTCCCGCCTGCGGGTCTGCGAACCTGCTCGTGCCAGGACGATCAGCAGCCCGATCACCACGCCCACGACCGCTCCCACGAGCACGTTCATGGACGACGACGGGGCGGCCGGGCCGGAGGGCACCTGCGCCTCGTCGACGATGTTCAGCTGCACCGGGGACTCGGCCGGGTCGGCAGAGCCCTCCAGGATGGCGGCCTGCTCGACCAGGGACTCGGAGACGCCCTGGGCGATGGCAGCGGCCTGCTCGGGATCGCCGTCGGAGGCGCTGACGCTCAGGGTGGCGGTGTTCGGTGCGTTGGTGACGGTGACGGCATTCGAGACGTCCTCGCCCAGCTGCTCGGAGACGGGATCGATCACCTCGGAGGAGGAGCCGATCGCTGCGTAGGAGGCGGCCCGGGACTGTGCGAACTGCTCGCCCATCTGCAGATCCTGGACGGTGGCCGACTCGGAGACGTTGACGAAGATCGTGGTCTGGGCCTCGTACGACTTCGGCATGATCATGCTCGAGCCGAGGCCCAGGCAGATGCCGATCACGGCGGCCACCACGACGATCCACCACAGACGGGCCAGAGCCTTCAGATAGCGTGCAAGAGTCACGGCGGTTCTCCCCTCGAAGCGACTCCGGGGTCCCCACCCCGGATGATGCACAGTCCTGCGCCGCGCGACGAGCCCCGTCGGCGCGTCCCGGCCGGACTCTGGGCTGCGGAGGCTGCCGGTCGGGGGAGCCGCATCTGCGGCCCCGGCGCATCGGAGCCCGACGATACCGCGTGGTGCACTCGGCGGCGGCGACACAGAGGAGGCAGCGCTCTGCTTCCCCGGCACAGTTGTGTGGACGCAGGCCGCGCTGACGTCGGCGTCGATTCGAGATGGCGGCCTGGCTCCGTATGCGCATGTGGGGACAGCGGCTGGGATTCTCATGCACTGCAACATCCGGGACCTTCCGAATCCGGCGCTGCAGTGCCAGGCTCAGGGGCGGTCCTGCCCCGGATGACGAGGGCCCAGGGCGCGCACCGAATCGAGGGGGAGCACAGCACGTGAGCACGACAGAGGACAGCGGCAGGCACCTGACGGCCGTGCCGGACCAGACGCAGGACGCCGCGCTGGTGAGCGTGATCATCGCTGCCTATGGAGCCGAGCGCTTCCTCGGGGAGGCGCTGAGCTCGCTGATGCGCCAGACCTGGCCGAACCTCGAGATCATCGTGATCGACGACGGCTCCCGGGACCGCACCGCGCAGCTGGCCCGCGTCTACGCCGAGATGGAGGTGCCGGGGCGCCGCGTCGTCGTGGAGTCCCAGGCCAACTCCGGAGTGGCCGCCGCCCGAAACCGCGGGATCGGGATGGCCAGCGGCGAGATCATCACGTTCCTCGATGCCGACGACGCCTTCCTGCCCGGTGCGATCTCCCGTCTGATGGCAGAGCGCGAGCGCCTCGGCGGAGGCCGTGTCCTCGTGGGACCGCAGGGAGCAGATGTCACCGGAGGAGCGCTGGACACCCGCCGTCCCATGCAGCGCGAGCCCATGCCGGCACCGGGGCAGCAGAGGCAGGTCATCCTGCAGTACAACATCGGGTGCCTGGCCTCGCTGTTCCCCCGCGAGTTCTTCGCCGAGGTGGGGATGTTCGACGAGTCCCAGGGCCACGCCGAGGACTGGGAGCTATGGCTGCGGGCGGTGTACTCGGGGTGGCGCTTCCACCGCCTCGAGGAGGTCCTGTGGCTCGTGTGGTGGTCACCGGGGTCGCTGACCTCCGAGGTCGAGCACATGGGCCGCGGCGAGGACCGGGCCCTGCAGCTGCTGCTCCAGCAGTTCCGCGAGGAGATGACCCCGGCCGAGGTGGACTTCGTGGAGCACCGGCTGGAGTCGGGGTCCCCGCAGCGCCTGATCCGGCAGTCCAACGAGGCCCTGCGGGCAGGACGGCTCGAGGAGGCCAAGCAGAAGCTGCTGCTGTCCGCCGAGCTCATGCCCGCGCAGAAGCGCGTGGCCGTCAAGGCCCGCATCGCCCGCCTGCCCGGCGGTATGCAGCTCCTGCGTCGGCGCCAGGACCAGACCGACTCGATGGTCGACTACGACCCGGCGATGGGGCGTTGAGCGCGTCACGAAGCTCGGGCGGCAGCGGACGGCCGCCCGAGCACGCGGCGGGCCCCTCGCCTATGTCGGGCAGGACGACGGCGCCGTCAGCGGCGCAGGCGTCGCCGCTCGCTGAGCACGGAGCGGGCGATGACGCCCAGGAAGCGCGGGCCGCGCCCCAGGTAGCGCGAGGCCATGCGCCGAGGCTCCTGCACCAGACGCCAGGTCCACTCGCCGCCGATCAGCTGCAGGGCCCGAGGGGCGCGACTGCGGGTGCCTGCGGCGAAGTCCACGGCGGCTCCTGCTCCCACGTACACCGCCGGAGGCAGTTGCCGGCGCCAGTGCTCGAACCAGGCCTCCTGTTTGGGCGAGCCCAGGCACAGGAAGACCAGTGCGGGATCCAGCTGTGCCAGTCGGTCGATGACCTCTTGCGAGAGCGGGTCGTTGACGCCTCGCATATACGGGAAGGGAACGTGGTGCAGGTCGGCTCCCGGGTGCTCTCGGCGCAGCCGCTCGACCGCCGCGGCGGCGACATCGTCGGCGCCCCCGGTGATCACGATGCGCCATCCCCGGGCTGCGCTCACAGCCGCCGTGTGGGGCATCAGATCCGCTCCGGTATGGCGCTCGGCCTGGGTCAGGCCCAGCAGCCGGGCCAGTCCCACGAGCGGCATGCCGTCCACCAGGCGCATGGAGGCCGTGCGGTAGGCGGCCAGCAGCGCCGATGACGTGCGCAGCGTCAGGACATGATCCACGTTGGCGGTGACCACCAGTTCGGGGCGGTCGGTGTGCGCCAGGCGGTCCAGCTCGTCGTCGACCTGGCCGTCGGTGCCGACCATGAACTCCATGCCATCCAGCACAAGGCGATCTCCCAGCACCTGGAAGCTCGGGCGGAACGACGGTTCGAGCGGCTCCGGGCGCTGCATGAGCCGCTCGACGACGGCTGGGGCCGACAGCGGGGCGACGGCCGTGCGCAGACGGTCGCGGTCCAGCTCGACGCAGTCGCGGATCCGCGCGGCGAACTCACGGGGATCGCGCGGTGACGTGAACCCCGTGCGCCCGTCTTGCACGAGCCCTGCGGGGTCGGCCCCCTCCGTGGAGATCACGGGCAGCCCGGCCGCCAGTGATTCGACGATCACCGTGGGGAAGCCCTCGTACCCTGCGTAGGTGGTCATGAGGAACGCGCCCGACGAGGCCTGGACCCGCGCGACCTCCTGCGGCTCGACCCGCCCGTGGATCGTGATCCGCCCGGCGACCTCCGGCGGCAGGCCCTGGACCTGTCGTGCCAGGGCCTCGCTCTCCGTCCCGGGCCCGTAGAAGTGCAGGGACCACGGCGTCTGCGGATCCTCGCGGATCAGCTCGGCGAACGCCTCGACCGCGAAGTCCGGTGCCTTGAGCTTCTCGATGCGTCCGATCCACACGAGTCGGTGAGGGTCGCACTCGGGCGCCTCACGGCGGGCCTGCTCGACCAGCTCGGGGTCCCACCAGGTGGTCGCCGCGCGGGCGCGCGGGTTGACCCGTCGCACTGCCTCCAGCCGCGCCGGGCTGAAGACCCGGACGTCCACGGCCCTGCGGATCACGACATCCTCGAGCCGGGGGTGGATCTGCCCGGCGAATCGCCAGAAGGAGTCGGAGGACTTCCCGGTGGAGCCGGATACCTGGGTGTGGATCACGTAGGCCAGCGGGATCCGCAGCAGCGTCGACAGCGTCAGGGCCGTGTCCATCCGGTGGCACTGCACGCGCCGTGCCGGGGGCAGCGCCTTCCGATGGCGCAGCACCCCGGCCACGAGCCGGATCGTATGGGGCATTCGTCGCGCCTGATCCGCCGGGTCCAAGCTCACGACGGGCAGGAAGCGGATCGTGCGCCCGCCGAAGTCGTGGGTCTCCCACCGTCCGATGCGCTCAGGGTCCCCGCCCGCAGTGGTGTCCACGCCCACGACCGCCACCGAGATCGCGGGGTCGAGGTGGCGCAGGATGCCGCGGATCACGGTGTCGATGCCGCCGGGGGAGGTCCGGGCCGCATCGAACTGGTGGATGATCAGCCAGTCCACCTCGTCGCAGGGACGCCTCTGGGATCGGCGTGCCCCGGGGCTGCCCTGGACCGGTGTGTGTGCGCTGCGCTGCTGGTCGAGGGTCGCCGACGCGGCGTCCTCGCGGGCGTCGGCCCTTTCAGCGGTGCTCGATGCAGATGTCATGGTCGTTGCGGACCCTTCCGATGAGGGGCCGTGCCGAGTCGGCGCGAGGACGCGCAGCGCACCGTCGCGTCGGGTCCCGGCCGTCGCCAGCATCCCCATGCCCGCGGCGGATCAGCCCGATGAGATTCCCCCTTGCGGGACCGATCCGGCTATGGGGCGACGGACGGTCCTCAGCGCAATGTATCAACCGCGCGGTTCCGTCGCGGAGCTGACATGGGAAAAGACGGAGCTGTCTCCTGCTGTCCGGCGCGAGGGCGCTTGAGTGAGTCCCCTCTGTGACGCTGCCGCCGGGACTAAGGCTGCTCGACCCAGATACGCTGGAGGCCAGCCATGCCGTGAAGGGTCGGCCTTGGGGGGCGCGTGGGGACGCGGTCCCGAGCGGCGGGGGCATCAGCACCGACGGCGCAGCCGCGGCATGCAGGTCCGCGCATCGGAGGCGCGCAGCCACGGGGAGAGGGAGAAACAGCCATGGTCGAGGCGATTCGAGGGCCCGGCTGCGGGTCGAGAGGGCGCCGCCCAGCGGGATCCCCGCAGTGCTCGGGTGAACGCCGAGCTGAGCTCCCCTCTCCGAAGGCCCGTGAGAACTCCGGGCCGGATCCGGTTCTGGGCACGGCCCGATGGGTGCCCTCGAGCACGGACGGCGAGGCGCTTGCGGTCCACGTCCACCGTCCATCGGACGGTGCGGTGCGCCGGGCCCTCGTCCTCGCGCCGCCCATCGGGCGGGAGCAGGTGATCTCCTACCGCACCCTGCGCGTGCTGGCCATCCGGGCGGCCTCGCAGGCCGGGGCGGTGGTGCTGCGCCCGACGTGGAGCGGTATCGGCGAATCGACGGGGCCGCTGCCGTCCGAGCCCGCGAGTGCTTGGCGCGCGGATCTGCTGCGGCTGATCGCCGCCGCGCGGGAAGCGGCGCCGGGAGCAGAGGTCACGGTCGTGGGCCTGCGTCTGGGCGCTGCGGTGGCCGCGAGCGTCGTGGACGTGCCCGGCGGTGCGGAGCGCACCGTCGCCTGGGAGCCGGTGTCCGGGCGGCGCTTCGTGCGCGAGCACCGTGCACTGCGCCGGATGTCGCTGGAGACGGCGGAGTCCCCGGAGCGGATCGAGCTGCCCGGTCTTGTCCTGAGTCCGGAGCAGGCGGATTCCCTGAAGTCGCTGAGGCTTCCGGCCGACGATGTGCTGCAGCGCCGAGGCGACGTGCGCGTCGTGCGCGCCGGCGAGCACCAGCGAGCGCAGGCCGAGGGCATGTACGCGGTCGCCTCTCGGGATGCCAGAGTGCCGCTGGGGCTCGTGGACGAGGTCATCGCCGCCGCGATGCCGGCACAGGGCATGCGTGATGTCGTCGCACCGGACGACGACGCGGGGGCGCCGGAGCGGCGATGGCCGAGGCACTGGGACTCGCCCGCACGCAGCGGCCTCGTCGGCGTGCGCAGCGAGTTCGTCGCTGTGGGCGAGCACCTCCTGCCCGGCGTCCTGGCTCGGCCGGTGCCTGGTGCTCGGTCGTCGCGGCCGGAGGACGTGCCGGCGGACGAGCGGCCGGGGCATGCGGCGGGGCTGCTGCTGATCGCCGCCGATGCCGAGCCGATGGACGGCCCCACCGGGCTGTGGGCCCGCATGGCGCGCGATCTGGCAGGGCAGGGCATGACGGTGCTGCGCGCCGAACGCCGTGGAATCGGCGAGGCGGGGGACCCCTCCTGCCTCCGCGAGCCGATGCCGTACACCGAGGAGGCGGTGGAGGATGTGAACCGGTCGGCAGCCTGGCTGCGCCGTCGGGTCGACGGCCCCGTGGCCGCCTCCGGGCTGTGCTCCGGAGCATGGATGGCGCTGAGGTGCGCGGCGGAGCTGGACCTGGTGATCCTCATCAACAACATCGCCTGGAGTCCTGAGGGCGGCTATTACTGGCGCTACTACCGTGATGGAGCCATGCAGCGGCTTCTGGGAGGGCGCGAACGGCTCAGCCAAGACCCCGAGGGGCGGCGGGCCCGACTCAAGGAGCGGCTCAAGGTCATGCGCGCCGCGGTGCTCAGGCGGGCGCCGCTGTGGCTGCTCGAGGCGGCAGCCCGAACAGGACAGGTCCAGTCGGTGAGCCAGATGTTCCGAGACTCCTCCACTATGCCTCCCGTGGATCTGCACCTGGGCGACGGCGATCGGGAGACCTTCGACATGGCGGGCGGTCTGCGGCAGGTCAGCGCTCTGAGGCGCCGAGGCTTCTGCCTGCGAGTCATGTTCCTCGGAGAAGCCGATCATGCCCTGCTGGCCGATACGAGCCGACAGCGCGCGGCTGCGGCGCTGCGTCGCAGTCTGGGCCTTCCGGAACCCGAGACCGGAGGCTGACCCGGTTGCTGCCGCGCGACGCATGGGCGTCGGCGGCTCGGAGTAGCCTGGTCGTCCAGCCCCGTCGATGTGCCGCCCCTTCGGCGTCCACGTCGCGCGCCGCTGGCAGCGGGCAAGGCTCCTCACCCGAGGGCCCGCCCGCTGCGAGCGCAGGGCGCTTCGCCATGCCGTCTTCAGGAGTCTCGCAGCACATGTCCCTCACCGGCCTCGCCGACATCCTCGCCCAGGAGCCCTCGCTGGCCACGGCCCGCGCCCAGGCGGGCGTGCGCCCTGCGGAGCGCTCCGCCGAGACCGTGATCAGCGTGGCCGATGGCATGCGCCCGGTGCTGATCAGCCAGCTGCTGGCGGGTCTGCGCAGCGCCCCGGCCTCCGACGCTCAGCAGCCGGTGCTGCTCGTGGTCACCGCCACGGGCCGGGAGGCCGAGGAGCTCGAGCAGCAGCTGCCGGCCTGGGCCCCGCAGGCTCAGGTCGCCTCGCTTCCGGCGTGGGAGACGCTGCCGCACGAGCGGCTCTCGCCGCGCTCGGACACCGTGGGCCAGCGCCTGGACGTCATGCGCCACCTCGCTCACCCGGAGCAGGGGGCGCTGGATGTCGTCGTGGCTCCGGTGCGCGCGGTGCTGCAGCCGGTCGTGGAGGGCATGGGGGACCTGCAGCCGGTGATCCTCGAGCGCGGGGCCGAGCAGTCCTTCGACGACACCGTCCGGGCCCTCGCCGATGCCGCCTACTCCCGCACGGACATGGTCTCCCGCCGCGGCGAGTTCGCCGTGCGCGGCGGGATCATCGATGTCTTCCCGCCCACCGCCGATCATCCGGTGCGCGTCGAGTTCTTCGGCGATGAGATCGAGGAGCTGCGCTGGTTCTCGGTGGCGGATCAGCGCACCCTGCGCAGCGGCGAGCACCCGCAGCGCATCGTGGCCCCTCCGTGCCGCGAGCTGCTGATCACCCCTGCGGTGCAGTCGCGCGCCGCTCGGCTCAAGGATCGCCTGCCCGGTGCGGAAGCCATCCTGGAGCGGATCGCCGGCGGCATCTACTCGGAGGGCATGGAGTCGCTGGCCCCGCTGCTGGCCGATCGCATGGTGCCCGTGCTCTCGCTGCTGCCGGCAGGCTCCATCGTGGTGGTGCAGGAGCCGGAGAAGGTCCGCGCCCGCGCCGAGGACCTGGTGGCCACGAACGAGGAGTTCCTGGCCGCCGCGTGGGAGTCCGCCGCCGACACCGATCAGGCCCCGCTGGACGTGGCCCAGGCTCAGTCCCTGGAGGACGACGGCCGCACCCTGGCCTCCGGGTCGTTCCACACGCTGGCCCAGTCCCGGGACACCGCCCTGGACGCCGGGCTGGGGTGGTGGTCCACGACCGCACTGACCGTGGGCGCGCAGCTCTCCGAGGTCGATGCCGACACCGATGAGGCCCTGGTGCGACTCATGGACACCGACGCCGACACCCTGACGGTCGCCGGGCGAACCCCCCGTCGCTTCGGCGGCGACGTGGAGGCCCTGCTCGAGCACCTGGGCGCTCTCGTGCGCGAGGGCTGGCAGGTCGTGGCCGTGACCGAGGGCCCCGGGCCGCTGCAGCGTCTGTCCGAGCTGATGGGCAGCGCGGACATCCCCGCCGCTCGCCACGAGTCCCTCGAGGCCGCGCCCACCGCCGGCGTCGTCGAGCTGACCACGGCCAGCGTGTCCACCGGCTTCGTGCTCGACGACCAGCGCGTGGCCCTGCTCAGCGAGGCCGACGTCCTGGGGCGCTCGTCGTCGTACGCGGCCAAGACCAAGACGGCGCTGCCGCAGCGGCGCCGGCGCAACGCAGTGGATCCGCTGGCGCTGCAGCCCGGCGACTACGTGGTCCACGAGCAGCACGGCGTGGGTCAGTTCATCGAGCTGATCGCCCGACCGATCGCCGGTGCGGTGACCAAGCCCGGGCAGCCCAAGCCGCAGCGCGAGTACCTGGTGCTCGAGTACGCCCCGTCCAAGCGCAATGGGCCCAAGGACCGGCTGTTCGTGCCCACGGACCAGCTGGACCAGATCTCGACCTATCAGGGCGGGGAGGCTCCGGTGCTGTCCAAGATGGGCGGCTCGGACTGGAATGCCAAGAAGCGCGCGGCCAAGCGGGCGGTCAAGGACATCGCCGCCGAGCTGATCCGCCTCTACTCGGCGCGCATGGCCACCAGGGGCCACGCCTTCGGCCCGGACACCCCGTGGCAGCGCGAGCTCGAGGAGGCCTTCCCCTACATCGAGACCCCGGATCAGCTCACCACGATCGACGAGGTCAAGGCCGACATGGAGAAGGAGGTCCCCATGGACCGCCTGATCTCCGGCGACGTCGGCTACGGCAAGACCGAGGTCGCGGTGCGCGCCGCGTTCAAGGCCATCCAGGACGGCAAGCAGGTCGCGGTGCTCGTGCCCACCACGCTGCTGGGTCAGCAGCACGTGGAGACGTTCTCCCAGCGCTACTCGGGCTTCCCCGTGCGCGTGGCGGGACTGTCCCGCTTCCAGACCGCCAAGGAGTCCAAGGAGGTCCTGGCAGGGCTGCGCGACGGCTCCGTGGACCTGGTGGTGGGCACCCACCGCCTGCTGAGCAAGGAGGTCCAGTTCAAGGACCTCGGGCTGATCATCGTGGACGAGGAGCAGCGCTTCGGTGTGGAGCACAAGGAGAAGCTCAAGGCCATGCGCACGGACGTCGATGTGCTGTCCATGTCCGCGACCCCCATCCCGCGCACGCTCGAGATGTCGCTGACCGGCATCCGCGAGACCTCCACGCTGGCCACGCCGCCGGAGGAGCGCCACCCCGTGCTGACGTACGTGGGCGCCTACACGGACCGGCAGGTCACCGCCGCGATCCGCCGCGAGCTCATGCGCGAGGGCCAGGTCTTCTTCGTGCACAACCGGGTCTCGTCGATCACCCGCCGCGCCTCGGAGATCGCCCAGCTGGTCCCGGAGGCCCGCGTGGCGGTGGCGCACGGGCAGATGTCGGAGAACGAGCTCGAGCAGATCATCTTGGACTTCTACGAGAAGCGCTTCGACGTCCTGGTCTCCACCACGATCGTGGAGACCGGCCTGGACATCGCCAATGCGAACACCCTGATCGTCGACGGCGCGGACAAGTACGGGCTCTCGCAGCTGCACCAGCTGCGCGGGCGCGTGGGCCGCGGCCGCGAGCGGGCCTACGCCTACTTCCTCTACGACGTCGAGAAGCCGCTGACCGAGACGGCCCTCGAGCGGCTCAAGGCCGCGGCCGCGCACAACGAGCTCGGCGCCGGCCTGCAGCTGGCCCAGAAGGACCTCGAGATCCGCGGGGCCGGCAACCTGCTGGGCGGCGAGCAGTCCGGGCACATCCAGGGGGTGGGCTTCGACATGTACCTGCGCCTGGTCGGCGAGGCCGTCTCCGAGTTCCGCGGCGACGAGGACACCGCGCCCACGGAGATGAAGATCGAGCTGCCGGTCAACGCGCACCTGCCGCACGACTACGTCCCGGGGGAGCGCCTGCGCCTGGATGCCTACCGCACCCTGGCCCAGGCCTCCGACGAGGACGGCATCCGCGAGGTCGAGGCCGAGCTGCAGGACCGCTTCGGCGAGCTTCCGGAGCCGGCTCGGCTGCTGCTCGAGGTCGCCCGCCTGCGTGTGATGGCCCGCTCGGTGGGCCTGTCGGACATCGCTGTGCAGGGGCCGAGCATCCGCTTCGCCCCTGCCGATCTGCCCGAGTCCAAGAAGATGCGCCTGCAGCGCATGCACCCCGGATCCAAGATCGTGCCGGTTCCGGGGGCCGACGCCTCCGGTGCCCGTCAGGTCCTGATCCCCAAGCCCAAGACGGCGCGCGTCGGAGGCAAGGACCTCACCGACGCCGCCGTGATCGACTGGGCTCGCCAGGTGCTTGTGTCGATCTTCGAGGCGCAGGAGCCGCAGGCATCGTCGAGCGCGGCGCAGGCGCAGAGCGGTTCGCAGTGATCCCGACGTCGTCGCACGTCAGGGCGCAGATGTCCCCTACTGTGCGGAAGTTCATCTACTTCGGCTAATTAGGGGGACATGTCCGTGTTTCTGCTCGGATCGCTACCTGATCGAGGACATGTCCACCTATTCTGATGAAGGTTGAGCCGGTGCGGGTTCACCATCTGCCGCTGTCCTGTGCGGAAGGTGCTTGTGACCTTGGGGGCACCAGCACCTCCCGCTGAAGCGGCAGACCCGCAGCTGCGGCACCTGCTCCTCGGGCAGCTCGCTGCGGCTGACGACCCGCGCGCGTCGCGCAGGCCCTTCGGCCCGTGACGCAGGAGAAGCCCCGCACCCTGGTCGGTGCGGGGCTTCTGTCGTCCCGCCCGCCCTCCCCAGCCGGCACCTCCAGCCATCCCGTTCGAGGCTGCGGGAGACAGGAGCACGCCGAGGGGACGCAGCGGACGGCCTTCCAGGCCCGAATCGCGGCGGATGGGTCGCCTCGGCGACGATCCTCGACCACGTACTCATTCCTGCCCTTACCCTGCGTGTCCGCCGGTGAGAGATCGCTTGCGCAGACCTTCGCGCCGCGAAGGCCTGCACAGGCGACTCCTCATGGCGGCTCGGGGGCGGCAGCGGGCCTGCAACGCTGCCGAGGCCACATTCCTGGGTACGACGAC
>NZ_JALXVH010000028.1 GCF_025149945.1 Kocuria sp. p3-SID1428
GAACCCGCGACCCAAGGATTATGAGTCCTCTGCTCTGACCAGCTGAGCTACCGCCCCACGTCCGCCTCAGGCCTCAGCACCGCAGTGCAGGCTCATGAGGACGACGGCTCATCAGTCTAGTCGAGGAGACGGGCCGCACCGGCTCAGTCGCCCGGACCGGAATGCGGGGGCGGCGGCACGACCGGGATAGGGCCCGTCCGGGGCCAGGAGCCCAGCAGCAGATCAGGGTCCGCCCCGCGGTAGAGCTGCTCGAAGACATCGATCGTGGCGCAGAAGCTGTGCTCGGCGACGATCCGTCGGCTCGCCGCGCCCATCTCCCGACGCTGCTCCGCGGGCAGCTCGAGCAGCCGCAGCAGGAGCCGCCCGAGCTGCTCGTGATCCCCCGGCGGGAACAGCCACCCGTTCACGCCCTCGTCCACCAGATGAGGCAGAGCGCGGGCGTCGGCCAGCAGCACGGGCGTGGAGGCCGCCATGGCCTCGAGCGAGACCAGCGACTGCAGCTCAGCCGTGCCCGGCTGGCAGAACACGTCGGCGCTCAGATACGCCACCCGCAGCTGCTCGGCAGAGACGAATCCCCGGAACACGGTCCGCTGCGCGATGCCCAGCTGCTGGGCCAGCTTGGCCAGCCGGTCGTACTCGCCGCCCTGGCCCACGATCTCCACGCCCACGTCGCTGCGATCGGCGATGCTCGCCACGGCCCGCAGCAGGACGTCGATGTGCTTCTCCGGGTCCAGGCGCCCCACGAACAGCACGGTCGGGCCCTCACGCGGCGGCAGGACCTCCCCCGGCTTGAGGTCGTACTGCGCGGCGTCGATCCCGTTGGACAGCGCATGCATGGGGAAATCGAAGCCGTTGGCGCGCATGGACTCGACCGCCAGCGGCGTGGGTGCCGTGACGGCGTCGCAGCGGCGGAAGACCGAGGCCATATCCCGCCAGGAGAACCGGCGGTACAGGCGCCGGATCGGATCCGGCAGCGGGAGGTACTGCTCGATGTTCTCCGGGATGAAGTGATTGGTCCCGATCAGTCGGATCCCCCGGGCCTGGGCCTCCTTGGCGAAGTACCGGCCCAGGATGTAGTGGCACTCGATGTGCACCACGTCCGGGCGCAGCTCGTCCATCAGACGGGAGATCTCGCCCCGGACCTCCCAGGGGAAGCACAGGTGGAAGGTGTCGTAGGTGAAGGCGGTGTGCGAGCGGAAGCGGTGCTCGGTGACCGCGCCATCCATCCGCGTCAGGGTCCGGCCCTTGCTGGGGCGCGGTGCGGCGATGTGGACGTCGTGGCCCTTGCCCGCCATGGCCTGCGCCAGCCGGTGGGAGAACTGGGACGAGCCGTTGATGTCCGGCGGATACGTCTCTGCCACCACCAGGACCCGCAGGCGCCCGTCGGCAGGCTCCGGGAGACGGTCCAGAGGGACCTCGGGGAGCATGTAGTCATCCCGGATCACCCCGCGGGGGTCCTGGGGCTGCTGCGGATCTGCCGAGGAGGGGCTCACAGAGAATCGGCTCCAGAGAGGTTGCGAGTGAGGGACGGATCGGCGGCCCGGCGGGCCAGGACTTCGGGGTGGAACTGGGACATGACGAGCACGCCGCTGATCGAGGCCGCCGCGCACGCCATGAGCAGCACGGCAGGGCCCAGGCCGAAGTCCGGTCCGGCCTCGCCGAGCACCGACATGCCGATGATCACTCCCACCATGGGGTCGACCACCGTCAGACCGGCCATCACGAGCTCCGGGGGCCCGCACGCGTAGGCGGACTGCACGAGCCAGCCTCCCACAACCGCGGCCGCCAGCAGGCCGACGACGTTCACCAGGTCGACGCTCTGCCACCAGGGCCCATCCCCGAAGCGCAGCTGCGCGGTGATGACCTTCATCTGCAGAGCCACGAACCCGTAGAGGGCACCGGCCGAGACGAGCAGCATCAGGGCGCGCCCGCGGTGGCGCATGGTGACCAGGCCCAGTCCGATGAGCAGCAGGACCGCCACCAGGATCACGTTCACGACAGTGCCCGCGCTGGGTGTGATGCGCAGCGCCGGATCGGTGAAGCGGACCGCCGTGAGGACGAACAGCGCCGCACCCCCGGCGCACAGCCCGAGCGCCCGCCAGGTCGCGGCGTTGATCCGCAGTCCCGCATGGCGACAGTGCAAGAGCGTGAGCAGGGCCAGGCCCAGCACGCCCACCGGCTGGACGACGCTCACCGGAGCCATGCTCAGCGCCGCCACGTTCAGAGCGGTCCCGAGCCCCAGGCAGCCCAGCCCGGCGGCCCAGCGGGGCGAGCGCAGCAGAGAGACCATGATCGGGAGCGTGATCCTGCCATCGGCGGCGCCGGCCACGACGGCGATCGACTGCAGGTGGGTCCCGAGCGCCATGAAGACCGCTGACAGCACGGCAAGTGCCAGGGCGCACCAGACCATGCAGGAACCTCCAGCCCTCTGCTCGCAGCTTCTGAAGCGACGCCCCTCGCGGGATCGCCGCCGCCCCGGCGGCTGTCGATGCGGGGCGATATCTGCCCGCCAGTGTAGGGAGCTTCTGCGGCGTGGCGGCGGATCCGCACCGTTCGCCCAGCCCCGCATGAGCAGACTCACAGTCGGCTCACGGATGGCCCGACCCCGGACAGGCCGAAGGCCCGGCTCCCACGTGGGAGCCGGGCCTTCAGAAGGACGCTGCTGTCGCCGAACGGCGAGCAGACACTGCTCAGCGGCGGATGAGCCGGATCAGCAGGACCAGGAACGCGGTGCCAGCTGCGGCGGCGACGCCCATGGGGGCAGCGCGGCCTCCCAGCGCCTCGTCCTTGGCAGCCGTCTTGAGGTCGACGCTCGAGGCGGAGCTGCGGGTGCGATCCACGAAGCCCTTGGTCGTGGACTGGACCTTGTTCTTGCGGCCCTCGACATCGTCGCGCAACTCCTTGAGCCGATCGCGGCGGACCTTCAGGCGCTGATGCAGCTGAGCCTCGGTGGGCGCGGGCGGGGCCGTGGCGGCCTCGTCGGCCTTCTTCCGCTTCTCCTCGGCCTTGCGCTCCTTGGCCTCGGCCTCCTCGCGGCGCACGCGGGCCTCTGTGTAGGCCGAGCCCTCCTTGACGACGCCGAGGTCGTACTTCAGGCCGCGGATGGTCTGGACCGGGTTGATCGGCATGGCCTTCTTGATCTGCAGGAAGCCGATCAGACCCAGGATCGCCAGCACCAGCAGGAAGAAGGCCGCCACGATCAGCGCCGAGAGCCACAGGGGCATCACGGTGGCCAGGCCGGCGATCGCCGCTGCGACCAGCGCGATGACCAGCAGAGCGCCGAAGGCCAGCGCGGCGCCGAGCAGCGCGACGCCCTTGCCGAGGCTGACGCCCTTGTCCTTGAGCTCGAGCTTGAGAAGTGCCAGCTCATCCTGGAGCTGACGAGGAAGAAGCTTGCCGAAGACCTTCACGACATCCGCAATGGGTGCCGAACCCGTCTCGGCCGAACGGCCCTGATCAGAGCCCGCCGCGTGGGACATTCCCGCCTCCGTGGAAGTTTTGATGGTTCATGGGCAGTGGCCACTCGGACACCGCAGTGCGCGAACAAGCTATCACCGCTGACAAGCCGGCCGAGTGCGCGGCACGCGACACCCGCCGACATGTCGGCTCACGGTGACGAACGCGCGAAAATCACCCCGAGTTAATGTGCCCGCAACCGAGTCGCCTTGCCCCTCCCTGGGGCGCACTTTAGAGTCAACCGCGTTACTCAACCGTGATCTTCAGTCGCCCTGCGACGCTGAGCATCGGCGGATGTGACACGGAGCCCGTCGGCAGCCGATCGAGCCGATTGCGGACAGGCCCACCGACCACTTCCCTTCGGTCTCCGGACCAGGTCGCACGAGCTCCGGCTCGGATACCGATACCCCCCTCCAGGAAGTCAGCCGCACCTCATGAGATCTCCCCGCACCCTCAGCGTCGCAGCCACCGTCGCAGTCACCGGCGGCACCATCGCAACCCTCGGCGCGGCACCCGCGCAGGCGGCTCCCGAGTCGGACTGGGACGCGCTTGCTCAGTGCGAGTCCAGCGGCAACTGGGCCATCGACTCGGGCAACGGCTTCTACGGCGGCCTGCAGTTCACCCAGTCCACCTGGGCCGCCTTCGGCGGCACCGGCCAGCCGCAGGACGCCAGCCGCGAGCAGCAGATCGCCGTGGCCGAGAACGTCCTGGCCGGTCAGGGCTGGGGCGCGTGGCCGGCCTGCTCCGCCCGCCTGGGCCTGAGCAGCACTGCCGAGACGGTTGCCGATCCCATGGCCGCAGGCCCCGCCTCGGCAGTCCCGGACGCGGCCAGCACTCCGGTCACGACACAGTCCGTGGGCCCCCGCCCGGTCGGCCCCATCGACTTCAGCGACGTCAACGAGGCCTACTGGGCCTCCAAGGACATCGAGTGGGCCTCCGCGACCGGCGTCGTCGTCGGCCACGATGACGGCTCCTACCGCCCGGAGACCGACGTCACCCGCGCGGATTTCCTCACCATGCTCTACCGCCTGGCAGGTCAGCCCGAGGTCGACCTCAGCGTCCTCGAGGGCCACACGGACGGCGCCGGCCACCACCAGGAGCGCGCTCTGGCATGGGCCGTCGACGAGGGCCTGATCAACGGCTGGGGCGACGGCACCCTGCGCCCGGACGCCCCGGTGGATTCCACCGCCCTGGGCATGATCCTGCACCGTGCAGCCGGCTCCCCGGCGCACACGGCCCCGGCCACGAGCCGGTTCCACGACGTCTCCGCCGCACAGGCCGGATACACCGAGCTGGACTGGCTGCACGACGAGGACGTCCTGCCGGACACCGACGGCGTGCTGGGCGTCGGCGACGGCATCACCCGCGCCGAGGCCGCCTCCGTGCTCAACGCGGCCGTCTCCGCCGGCATCGTCGCCGACGACACCGCACAGACTCCCTGGGCCTCCGCGAGCGCCTCGGCGAACACCGCCTCGGGCTCCGGCTACGCGACCTCGCCGCAGGCGCAGGCGCAGGAGCAGGCACAGGTCGCCTCGAACGGCGACACCATGGGCCTCAGCGTCCAGTCGGTGACCGACGGCGCCTCGAGCGCCGATGGCCGAGCCATCGTCGAGACCTCCATGCGGGGCCTGGGCGGCAACTACGTCTGGGGCGGCACCGCGTACAAGAACTGGGACTGCTCCGGCTTCACCCAGTGGGTGTACGCCCAGAACGGGATCTCCATCCCCCGCGTGACCTGGCAGCAGTTCGGCGCCGCGCAGAAGACCTCGAACCCGCAGGTCGGCGATCTGGTCTCCCAGAACAACGGCTCCCACGTGGGCATCTACCTGGGCGACGGCCTCATGATCTCGGCACTGAACCCCCAGCAGGGCACGCTGGTGCACTCGGTGGACGCCATGAAGCTGGACGGCTTCTACACCGTCCTCTGATCCGCCGGCTCGAAGGGCCCGGTCCATCCGCTGACCAGCGGACGGGCCGGGCCCTTCGGTCTGTGCGGGCTCGGCCTTCGCTGCGCCGTCGCAGCGGGCCGGCGGTACAGCTTCCTCCGCCTGCAGCCGCCGCCATGGGCGCCGGCTGACGCCCAGCAGCCCGCGGGGACGTATTCTGTCCAGGACACCCGCAGCACCCCCTAGACACGCAGGAACAACCACTGTGCCTCAGCCCCACGCCTCCGCCGGATCGACCGAGGATCACCCCCGCACGCCCTGGGCGCGTCGCAGCGCCGCAGCGCTCGGCTGGGTGATCGGCTTCGCCGTCGCCATCGGGCTGGTGGTCGCCGCCGTGCTGATCCCCACGTCCTTCCTGGTCGATACGGCCACGGACGACGACAGCGCCTCGGACGATGCCTCCGGTATGACCGAGGAGACCGAGCTGCCGGAGGAGTCCATGCAGAAGGTCACCCTGCAGGCCGAGGCCAGCTCGGGCGGGTCGGTCGAGTGGGAGATCGACGGCACGGTCGAATCCGAGGACTTCAGCGACAGCTGGTCAAAGCAGATCGAGATCCCCTCGGGCAGCTGGCCGCGCGTCGTGGTCACGGGCAACACCGACGACAGCGATCTGTCGCTCAAGTGCGCGATCAAGCTCGACGACGAGGTCATCTTCGAGCACACCGGCACCGATTCCACCAAGACGGCCTCCTGCAGCGTCTTCGTCTGAAGCCCGTCCAGCAGATCACTGCGCTGGGCGACCGAGGCCCCGCTCCAGCGCATCGGTGATCTGGCGATCCAGCGGCACGGGTCGGCCGTCGAGCTCGATCACCGGCACAGCGCGCCGCCCGCTCGAGAGCAGCCACAGGCCGTCGCACTCCGACAGCTCGGCAGCCGGAAGTGCACGAGCCTCCAACGGCATCCCCAGCTCCCCCAGCACGGCTGAGGCGCGGGCCACCGTGGTCCCCTGCAGGATCCCGTGCTCCTGCGGCGGGGTGATCATGCGTCGGCCCCGACGCACCAGCACAGAGGCGGTCGTGGCCTCGAGCACGAAGCCGTCAGTGCTCACGAACACGGCATCATCCGCCCCGCGTCGCCGCGCCTCCCGAGCTGCCGCCGCGTGGATCGCATAGGACAGCGTCTTCACGCCGGTGAGCAGCCAGGGGGCCTCTAGTCCAGCATCCGAGCGCATGCCGCGATCGAGCAGGACCACTCGCACTCCGTCGCGGCGCTGGTCGGACAGATCCGCAGCAGGGGCGGCAGTGACCCAGGCCGTGGGCTCGGAGGCGCCCTCCGGGCCGCGGGTCACCACGATCCGCACGGTCGTCTCCCCCGCTCCGGCCGTTTCGAGGGCGCGGCGCACACCTGCCTCCACGACGGCGCCCGAGATCTCCGGCAGCTCCAGGCGCTCGGCAGAGCGGGCCAGGCGCTGCAGATGCGCCGGCAGATCCACGGGGTCTGCGTCGTAGGCCGTGAGGGATTCGAACACGCCGTCGCCGCGGGAGACGCCGCGGTCCTCGACCCGCAGGGCCGGTGCCTCAGCGGGCAGCGGATGGAGGCACTCGCTCACGGGACGCCCTGCCGCCGCGCGGGCGCTCACGGGGTGCAGGACGACCAGCGCCTCGATCGGGCTCATGCTGCGCCTCTCGACTGCGGGACTGACGGGGTGATCAGCCCCACGCTACCGCGCGGCGTCCGAGTCAGGTCGCATACTGGGGAGCCGACGGCGATGTTCGGGCCACGGGCCCGAACACCCTGCCGAGCCATCAGATCTCACCGACCGCCTTCTGCGAAGGAGCGCCATGTCCCCGCTGTCCGCCTTCCGCCGCCGCATCCCGGCGTCCGACGGGATGTCCTGGCCGCACGTCGTGATCATCGGCGGCGGGTTCGCCGGAGCCAATGCCGCGCTCGAGCTGCGGGATGCGCGCGTTCGCGTGACCCTGATCGATCGCAACATCTACAAGACGTTCCAGCCCCTGCTGTACCAGGTGGCCACCGGCGGCCTGAACCCCGGCGACGTCACCATGGTGCTGCGCGGGCTGTCACGGAAGGCCCCCAACCTCCGCGTGCGCCAGGGCGACGTGGTGGGCGTGGATCCGCAGCGCCGCATCGTGTCCGTCGAGGAAGGCGGTGCGCAGACGCAGCAGATCTCCTTCGACCACCTGATCATTGCCAACGGCATCTCGGCGAACTACTTCGGCACCACGGGGGCACGACGCCACGCCATGCCCATGTACACCCGCCAGGACGCCACGGCCATCCGCGATCGGATCTTCGCAGAGCTCGAGCGCTCGACCCGCTCCGATCCCGATGACTTCCTGCACGTCTCGATCGTCGGCGGCGGAGCCACGGGCATGGAGGTCGCCGGTGCCCTGGCCGACTTCCGCCGCGACGAGCTGACGACCATGTACCCGGAGCTCGACGAGCGCGTCCTGCAGATCCGGATCCTGCAGCGCGGCAAGGACATCCTCAAGCAGTTCGAGGACCAGAAGCTGCGCGACTACGCGGCCGACGAGCTGCGCGAGCGAGGCGTGGAGCTCAGCACCGGCCAGGGGGTCAAGGCCGTCGGCTACGACTTCGTGGTGCTGGCCGATGACACCGTGCTGGAATCGGACATCACGATCTGGGCCGCCGGCACCGGCCCGGAGAAGCGGGTCTCCGAATGGGGCCTGCCCGTCACGGGCCGCGGTGCGCTCGCCGTCGAAGAGACCCTGCAGGTCAAGGGCCATCCGGGCATCTACGCCGCAGGAGACATCGCTTCGCTCGACGAGCCCCTGGCCCAGCTCGCACAGCCGGCCATCCAGACCGGCGTCCATGCTGCGCGCATGGTCCGCGCCGAGGTCGAGGGCCAGCCGCTGCGGCCGTTCCACTACACCAACCTGGGCGAGGCGGCCACGATCGGGCGACGCGCTGCGATCGTGGTCGCCCCCGGCGAGGTCGCGATCACCGGCACCGCCGGATGGTTCGCCTGGCTGGGGATCCACGTCATGAAGCTCATGGGGGGACGCAATCGCCGCGCCGTGACCATGAACCTGATCTCCCTCTACGCCGCCCGCAGCCGGCACCAGCCGAATCCGGTCACCGGCAACGTCGATTCCATGCGCGCCGCCGCGGAGTTCACCGAGCAGTCGAACAGGCGGAGGTTCGGGCCCGGACACCAGGGCTGAGTCACCCGGGAAGAGCGCAGCCCCCGCGACATAGGCGTCGCGGGGGCTGCGTCTGCACTGAGCGCGGTGAGGATCAGTCCTCAGCCTCCGGCAGCTCCGGCAGGACATCGGGGTTGTCGTCGATCCACTGCTGGACCGCCTCGGCCTCCTCGCCCTCGTCGTACTCGTTGACGACCAGGTTCTCGAGCTCACCGTACTGCTCGTCGGTGAGCTTGACCTCGGAGATCCACTCGGCGGCCTCCGGGAAGTCCTCGGCGAAGCCCTCCGCGCCCAGGAAGTGCAGGCTCTCCGGATCCGGGTAGGCCCCGCGCGGATCCTCGAGCGCCTTCACGGGGTAGGTGGTATTGGCCCAGAACGGAGTCCAGAGGGTGACCAGCACATCCTCCTCGTTCTCCGTCTTGTTCTTCAGCTCGGTGAGCATGGAGGTGGTGGAGGACGTGCTCAGCTCGTACTCCCCGTCCAAGCCGTACTCGGGCATGACGGAGTCCTGGGTGTTCGCGGTCAGACCCGCCCCGGGCTCGATCCCGTAGATGGTGCCGCCGAAGCGATCGCCCTGGCCCACCAGGTCCTCGATGGAGTTGATGTCCTCCATGTAGGTGGGCACCGAGAGGTTCAGTGTCGCGTTGTCGTAGTACGCACCGACGTCCTCGAAGCCGCCCTCGTACTCCGCGGCGTATTCCTTGTGCGTCTCCTCCGGCCAGGCCGAGGGGTACATGTCGATGTCGCCGTTGTCGAGGCCGGCGTAGATCACGGCGGCGTCGTTGAGCTCCTCGTGCTCGACCTCGTAGCCCATCTCCTCGAGCTGGTTCTCCATCAGGTAGGCCATGGACAGCCCATCCGACCACGACGGCAGGTAGCCCATGGTGATGGTCTTGCCCTCTCCGGGGCCGCCGCCGCTGCCGCCGCCGTCCTCGTCGCCGCCGTAGTTCGAGCAGCCGGTCAGGCCGAGGCCGACGATGCCTGCGGTGAGCAGTGCTGTGGTCCTGCGATTCATGTTCATGGGAGGGTTCCTTTCCTGTGGGACACCCGGACGGTCCGGGCTGGTGGGGGTCTTGGCGTGCGGGCGGCTCAGCGTCCGCGCCGGGAGCGCACGAGCGAGAGCAGCGAGCCCTTCTGGCCCCGCAGGTCGCCCAGCGCCCCGGTCATGCGGTCGAGGTAGATGGCCAGGAACACGACGGCCAGGCCGGCCTCCACGCCCTGCGCGAGGTTCAGCGTGGAGATCGCCGAGGTGACCTCCTTGCCCAGGCCGTCGGCGCCCACCATGCCCGCGATGACGGCCATGGACAGGGCGAGCATGATGACCTGGTTGATGCCGGCCATGATGGTCGGCACGGCCAGCGGCAGCTGGATGCCGCGCAGCACCTGCCAGGAGCTGGCGCCGAAGGCCTCTCCGGCCTCCACGGTCTCCGCATCGACCTGCCGGATGCCCAGCTCGGTCATACGCACCCCGGGAGGCAGCGAGAAGATGAAGGTGGCGAACAGCCCCGGCACCACGCCGATTGAGAAGAAGGTCACGGCCGGGATCAGGTAGACGAAGGCCGGCATGGTCTGCATGAAGTCCATGATCGGGCGGACGATCGCGCTGACCGTCGGGGACTTCGCGGCCCAGGTCCCCAGCGGCAGGGCCACGACCACCGCCAGCAGCGCGGCCACCAGGACGAGGGCCATGGTCTGCAGCAGTGTCACGAACTGCCCCATCATCATGGCGATCGCCAGCATGACCACGGTGCCCAGCGCCAGCCGCCAGGAGCGGATGCCCCAGGCCAGCAGCGCCAGCACGGCGATCACCAGCAGCGGGTGGAAGGCGAGCAGGAGGCTCGTCAGATTGCCCACGAGCAGCTCGACGAGGGCGCTGAAGGCGTCGAAGAGCCAGGACGCGTTCTCGGTCAGCCAGTCGATGCCCGACTCGGCCCAGGTGCCGATGGGCAGGTCGGGGATGCTCTCAGGATTCACGGACGCCGCCCTCCTTCGTCATATTCGTCGTGGTGGTCTCAGTCACGGCCTCCGGGGAGCTGTCGTCCCACGGAGCCCCGGTGCCCGGCTCGGTGTTGTTGGCCAGGTGATGGACCGCGTCGTCGTCGGAGGAGCCCACCGCGGACATCAGGGTCACGCGCGGGATCACGCCCAGGAAGCGTCCGTCGTCGTCCACCACCACGTGCGGCACGGGGTTCTCGGCCGAGGTGGCGAACAGCTGGGAGATCAGGACGTCGCGATGCACCGTGGGCAGCTCGTACTGATCGGACCACGGCAGCTCGGAGCTCTCCTCGCGCACGGCGCGGGCGATGTCGTCCTCCCAGAGCACGCCGCGCGGAGTGCGGTCGTCGTTGAGCACCAGCAGCCAGCTGCTCTGGTTCTCGCGCACCAGACGGTGCGCCGTCTTGGGCCCCTGGCTGGGCCCGAGGACCGACGGCGGCTGCTCCATGATCGCCTCGGCGCTCAGGACGCGCGTGCGGTCCACGTCCTGCACGAAGGCCGAGACGTAGTCATTGGCGGGATCGTTGAGGATCTCCTCGGAGGTGCCGATCTGCACGATCCGTCCGTCGCGCATGATCGCGATCCGGTCGCCCAGGCGCATGGCCTCGTTGAGGTCATGGGTGATGAACAGGATCGTCTTGTGCAGCTTGCGCTGCAGCTCCACGAGCTGATCCTGCATGTCCCTGCGGATCAGCGGGTCCAGGGCGGAGAAGGCCTCGTCCATGAGCAGGACCTCGGTGTCGGCGGCCAGCGCTCGGGCCAGGCCGACGCGCTGGCGCATGCCGCCCGAGAGCTGATGCGGATAGGACGAGCCCCATCCCTCCAAGCCGACCATGGCCAACGCCTCCTCGGCCTTGGCCCCGCGCTGCTTCTCCGGCACGCCCTTGATCTCGAGGCCGTAGGCGGCGTTCTGCCCGACCGTGCGGTGCGGAAGCAGGGCGAAGTTCTGGAACACCATGGAGATCTTGTCGCGGCGCACGCGGCGCAGCTGCTCCTTGGACATGCCGGTGATGGACTCGCCGTCGATGCTCAGGTCCCCGGCCGTGGCGTCGTAGAGTCCGTTGACCATGCGGATCAGCGTGGACTTGCCGGAGCCGGACAGGCCCATCACGACGAAGATCTCGCCGCGGCGGACCTCGAAATCGGCATCGATCACGGCGGCGGTGCTGCCCTGCTCGCGCAGGCTCTGACGATCTGCTCCGTTCTCCAGCTGCTCGACGGCCCGGTGCGGGCGCGGCCCGAACACCTTGTACAGACCGGAGGCTGCGATGACTGACATAGGCGCTCCTTGCATGCGCGCAGGCTGAGCTGCGACCGAGCCGCCTGCCCGGCCTTCGCTCAGCGCTGTCTGCGCATTCTCCGTGCGGATTCTGAGGACAATCCCTGTCGACGTTAATCAGCGATCCGGGTGATCCCAAGGAGGAAGGACTCGGCGCACGGGCCTCACGGAGCTCAGGAGCGCGGCCCGCAGAGCCGCCTGATCTGGGGTGATGACGCCAATGAGGCGACGATCACCGCGTTCAGAAGATCGTCGGCATGCGATGCCGATCCTGATTCATATTTCCTGATGACTGGATTCAGCCAGATTCCGGCGCTATTATGCGCGCCCCTAGCGGTTCGGGCGGATGTCGCCGAGGGTCGGCTCAAGCCAGCACTCTCAGCCCGAGACGCGCCCGAAGGCCTCCTGCACACCCCACTGCGCGCGCAGCCGCTCGAGCAGCCCGCGGCGCACGGTCGGCCACTCCGCGGCGGTGATCGAGAAGACGACCGTGTCGCGCAGCGAGCCGTCGTCCATGAGCTGGTGGCTGCGAAGCACCCCGTCCTGCTTGGCCCCCAGTGCCGCGATCGCGGCCCGGGACTGGCGGTTGTGCCAGTGCGTGCGGAACTCGACGGCGATGCACTCCAGGTCCTCGAAGGCCCGGGCCAGCATCAGCAGCTTGATCTGAGGGTTGACCCCTGTCCCCTGCACGCTGCGGGCCAGCCAGGTGGAGCCGATCTCCAGGCGCCGATGCTCGGACTCGATGTGCATGAACGTGGTCATCCCGACCGCACGGCCGTCGGCATCGAGCACGGCCCACGGGACCATTGAGCCCGCGGCGTGCTGGCGGTGGCGCAGCGCGATCTCCTCGGCCACGGACGCTGGTTCGGCAGCCGGGATGCGGGTGTACCACAACGACTGCATGCCCTTCTGGCCGGCGGCGGCCGCCAGGTCCTCGGCATGCCCATCGGACAGCGGGACGAGGGAGGCCAGCGGGCCTCGCAGCGCCGGGATGCTCAGGAAGTCGTCCATGGGTGTCAGCTTAGGCCCGGGCGTCGACTTCGCCACGGGGCTGTGGGGCCCTCACCGCTGGAGGTGCTTGGCCCGGGGCTGCTCCGCGCGGTGGCGCACCACCGGCTCGCCGGTCAGCGGGGAGATCCGCACCGGCTTGAATCCGGGCAGCAGCAGTCCTGCCAGCATGGCAGCGGCCAGCGCGATGGCACCGGCCGCGATCGCGGGAACGGCGCCGTTGATGAAGCCGTCCGGGCTCAGCTCGCCGCCTGCGGTCGTGAACACGGACGACAGCGCTGCGATGCCCAGGGCCACGCCGATCTCACGGGCCGTCGAATTCGTCCCGGAGGCCACGGCCTGGTCCTCCAGGGCGATCCCATCCAGCACGGCGAAGGCGATCGGGGCGAACACCAGCCCCATGCCGATCCCCGCGAGCGCGAAGGGCGGCACCAGTCGGATGTACTCGACGTCCGCATCCAGCACGAGCGCGATCCAGACCAGGCTGGCCGTCATGCAGGCCAGCCCGGTCAGCGGCTCGACGACCAGCCGCGCCATGGTCCACGGCATGGTCCGCACACCGGCCTCCAGTGCCGTGGCCCCCTGGGCCACCTGCAGGAACTGGATGAGGATGAACACCGTTCCGAAGATGCCCAGCGAGAACAGCACCCCCACGACGTTCGCCACACGGCTTCTTGAGCATCTACCGCCTGTTGCGCGTTGAGATCGGGCTCTCAGCGCAGCGCACGGAGACGCTGCTGGCACGGGGGATGCTGATCAACACCCTGCTCAACCTGCGGCTGCCGGACCTGGTGGAGGCCGATCAAGATGCCGACACGCTGCTGCGCGGGATCTTCCGGGAGACCTTCGACGACGTCGTCGCCACCGCAGCGCAGCACGCTCCCCTGCCGGAGGCGCACCGCTCGGCCGAGCCCGCTGGCTGAGGCCGGCGGAAGGCGTCTGAGCCCGGGTGGACGGCCAGGGCCCAGATCCTCTCGCCGACCACCCACAGGCCCATGGCGACCATGGCGATACCCGTGATCCGGCTGATGATGCCGGCAGCAGCAGGCTGTTCCGTGAACAGCCCTCGAGCAGCCACGCCCAGGAAGACGTTGAGGACCGGGGCCATCGCAGCCCAGGTCAGCCCGAGCGTCGCCAGCCGCACCCACAGCGGCAAGAAGGCTGCGGCGGAGACGAACCGCGGGAGGAAGCCCACGAAGAACACGAGCGACTTGGCGTTCAGCGGGCCGATCCCCGCAGCCACCACGAAGGCCACCACGACGTAGCCGATGCTGAGCCCGAGGACCGGAGCGGCCGCTACTCATCACACCGTCCGTCAGCAGACCCTGCCCCTCCCCGCTGCCGATCATTCAGTTCCAGATATTGGACCCCGGCGTGTGATCTACGTAACGTTCAAGATATCCCGATGCCTACCGCGTCCTCAGGACCGCAGATCGATCCGATCCGTCCGACGACCGCAGCATCACCCGGCGAGGAAGACAGAGGTGCACTGTGCAGTACCACCATCACGGATACGTCGCCCATGATCCGCTCGTGAAGGAGCCGGCCGGCACAGGAGTCGATCGGCCGACGGACCTGCCGGACACCATGGACGTGCTCATCGTGGGCGCGGGACCGGCCGGAATCATCCAGGCCGCCCAGCTCTCGCGCTACCCCGGCATCAGCACGCGGATCATCGACTCCCGCCCGGGCCGCCTGGAGGTAGGCCGCGCCGACGGACTCTGGGCCCGAAGCAGCGAGACCTTCCAGGCCTACGGCTTCTTCGATCGCATCAACGCCGAGGCGCACCGGCTGGTCGATGTGCACTTCTGGGGGCCCGATCCCGAGGATCCCAGCCGGATCATGCGCGGCGTGCGAGCCGAGGACCCTCCCTCCGGCGTGAGCGAGTTCCCGTTCCTGATCGTCAATCAGGCCCGTGTCATCGACTACTTCGCCGAGTACGCCGAACGGGGCCCGGCCAGGATCACACCCGATTACGGCTACGAGTTCCTGGAGCTGGAGGTGGACGAGTCCCACGAGCATCCGGTCAAGGTGCTGCTGCGCGATCCTCAGGGCCAGGAGCGCACGGTGCGCGCCAAGTACGTCATCGGCAACGACGGCGCCCGCAGCCGAGTGCGCGACTGCACGGACATCGAGGTCGAGAAGGACCCCTCGGCCCACGCCTGGGCCGTGATGGACGTGCTGGCCGAGACCGACTTCCCGGACATCCGCCAGAAGTGCGGGATCCTCTCGGACAAGCACGGCTCGATCCTGCTGATCCCCCGTGAGGGCGGCTTCCTGTTCCGGTTCTACGTGTCCCTGGGCGATATCGACGACAGCAACCGCGAGCAGCTGCGCGCCACGACCGTCGAGGAGGCCGCCGAGCGCGCCAATCAGATCCTGCACCCGTACTCGATCGAGGTGAAGGAGGTGACCTGGTACAGCGTCTACGAGGTGCGCCACACGGTGGCCAAGAAGTTCGACGACGTCCCCGTGGACCGGATCGGCAGCCAGGACCCGCGCGTCTTCATCGCCGGCGACGCCTGCCACACCCACAGCGCCAAGGCCGGCCAGGGCATGAACGTCTCCATGCAGGACGGCTGGAACCTGGCCTGGAAGCTGGGCCAGGTGCTCGAGGGCCGCAGCGATCCCTCGCTGCTGGCCACGTACTCGGCCGAGCGGCAGCAGATCGCCGAGAACCTCATCGCGTTCGACAAGGAATGGTCGTCCATGATGTCCAAGCGCCCGGAGGAGCTCGAGGACCCCGAGGAGATCGGGCGCTTCTACGCCGAGAACGCCGAGTTCCCCAACGGCTTCGCCACGCAGTACCCGGCGTCCTCGATCATCGGCCAGGACACCCACCAGCATCTGGCCGCCGGCTTCCCGATCGGCAAGCGCTTCCACTCCGCGCCCGTGCGCAGGGTGGCCGACACCTCCCCGCGGGAGCTGGGGCACCTGTTCGAGGCCGATGGCCGGTGGCGCCTGTACGCGTTCGCCGACCAGGACGGCTCGGCCGTCCGGGAGCTGGCCGAATGGCTGGAGGGCTCCGAGGACTCGCCCGTGCGCCGCTTCACGCCGCAGGGCTCCGATCTGAACAGCGTGTTCGACGCCAAGGTGATCTACCAGCAGCCGTACACGGAGATCGAGCTGGCCGATGTCCCGTCGCTGTTCCTGCCGAAGGTGGGACCGTACGCGCTCACCGATCGCGAGGAGGTCTTCGCCGCCGATCAGGACGCCGACATCTTCGACCTGCGCCAGGTGGACCGCGCGGGAGCCCTGGTCATCCAGCGCCCGGACATGTACGTGGCCCACGTCCTGCCGCTGAGCGCCCGGGAGGAGATCACCGAGTTCTTCGCGCAGAACATGGTGGTCCCGACCGCCTGACCCCTCACCGAACAGGGAAGCGCCCCGGCCGCCGCCTGGCGACCGGGGCGCAGCTCGTCCGCGACATGCTCGGGACGCTGTCGCCGATGGATCACTCCACCGGCTCGAGCTCGCTCTCCACGACCCACTTGTGGTTCGTCATCTCCATGCCGTCCATCGTCATGTCGACCATGTAGACGGTCTCGTCGGTGGAGCTGTCGATGGTGGCCTCTGCGCCCTCCATGCCCTCCATGTGATCTGCCTGGAGCACGACCTCGGTGCCGTCGGCCAGCGGTGCCTCGCCCGGGTCCTGCAGCTCCTCGTGCACGACCCACTTGTGATCCTCCACGGGCTCGCCGCCATCGGTCGGGGTGTAGGACACGGAATAGGTGGTCGTGTCGAAGGCCCCGGAGACGGTGGCCTCCGCGCCCTCCATGCCGGGCATGTGATCGGCAGTGACCCGGACCGTCTCCCCCACGGCGAAGGTCGGGTCCGACGCCTCCTGGATGCCCTCGGGCGCAGGCCCGCCGTCAGGATTGTGGGCGTGCCCGCCCTCCTCGGAGTGGCCCTCGTGCGCGTTCTCGGAGGCTGCGCCCGAGGACTCCGCGGACGTCGAGGCAGCGGCCGAGTGGCCCTCGTGGCCGCCTCCGGCGCTCTGGTCCTCTTCACCGGTGCCGCACGCGCTCAGCAGCAGCAGCCCTGCCGCTGCTGCAGCGGCCGCGCCGGTGGTCCTGAAGGTCCTGTTCATGTGATCGATCTCCTCTGATTCTTCAGTTGCCGTGCTGAATGGCGGGCCTTGCGGCCCTATGGGGAGGGCGTCAGCCCTGGCGCGAGGCCCACCGCACTGACTCCTCCGGCGAGAGGTCCAGTCCGCGCAGGGTCTGGGCGTTGAGCGCGACCACCACGGTTGAGGCGCCCATCAGCAGCGCGCCCACGGCCATCGGCATCACGAAGCCGATCGGGGCGAGCACGCCGGCGGCCAGCGGCACCGAGATGAGGTTGTAGCCGGCGGCCCACCAGAGGTTCTGCACCATCTTACGATAGGACGCCCTGGACAGCCGCACCACGGAGACCACGGAGCGGGGATCGTCCGAGGCCAGCACGATGCCGGCCGAGGCCATCGCCACATCCGTGCCCGCGCCGATGGCCAGACCGACATCCGCCTGAGCCAGGGCGGGGGCGTCGTTCACACCATCGCCGACCATGGCGACCTTTCGGCCCTTCGACTGCAGATCGCTGACGCGCTCGTTCTTGTCCTCGGGGCGCACCTGCGCCTCGATGCGGTCGATCCCGAGCTCTCGACCCACGGCATGGGCCACATTCTGGGCGTCACCGGTGAGCATGGCGGTCTCGACGCCCAGATCATGCAGGGCCTCGATTGCCTCGCGAGCGGCGGGTCGGACCTCGTCGGCCAGAGCGAGAGCGCCGATCGTGCGGCCGTCGCGCAGCACGTGCAGCACGGTGCGGCCGTCGCGGTCCCACTGCTCGGAGGGCAGTGCCTGTGCGCCGGTCTGCTCGAGCAGCCCGGGCCCGCCCACACGGATCTGCGCGCCGTCGACGACCGCGGACACGCCGATCGCCGTGGAGCTGTCGTGCTCGGAGGCCTGCGGAACCTGCAGCCCGCGCTGCTCGGCGGCAGCGGCAATGGCTCGGGCCAGGGGGTGCTGGCTGCGGGCCTCTGCGGCAGCCGCCAGCGCGATGAGGCGGTCCACGTCGAGCCCGTCGGCGTCGTCGGCCAGCTGAGTCTCCAGCAGAGCCGGCTCGCCGCGGGTCAGCGTTCCGGTCTTGTCGAAGACGACGGTGTCGATCCCGCGCATGGCCTCCAGTGCGCCGCGGTCGGTGACCAGCACGCCCTGACGGGCGGCCCGGCCGGTCGAGATGGACACGACCAGCGGGATCGCCAGGCCCAGCGCGTGCGGGCAGGCGATGACGAGCACGGTGACCACACGGGTCAGTGCCATGTCCGGCGTGCCCACGATCGCCCAGACGATCGCGGTGATCACCGCCGCACCCAGGGCGAACCAGAACAGCAGCGCGGCCGCCCGGTCCGCCAGGCGCTGCGCACGGGTGGACGATGACTGCGCCTGCTCCACCAGCCGACGGATGCCGGCCAGGGCGGTGTCCTCGCCGATCTCGGTGACCTCGAGGGTCAGGGGACGATCGGTGGCCACGGTCCCGGCCACGACCCGGTCGCCCTCCCCGCGCGAGACAGGGGTGGACTCGCCGGTGACCATGGACTCGTCGACGTCGGCCTGGCCGTCGGCGATGCGGCCGTCGGCCGGGATGCGGGCGCCCGGGCGCACGATCACCCGATCCCCCACACTGAGATCCGAGGGCGCGACGGTGCGGGTGGAGCCGTCGTCCTGCAGCAGCTCCGCCTCGTCCGGCAGCAGCGCCGCCAGCTCGTCGAGAGCGCTCGAGGTGCGTGCCAGGGAGGCCATCTCGACCCAGTGGCCCAGCAGCATGATGACCACCAGCAGCGCCAGCTCCCACCAGAACTCGAGCTGCGGGTCCAGAAGACCCAGGTGACTGCCCCAAGAGGCCAGGAAGGCCACCGTGATGCCCAAGGCGATCAGGGTCATCATCCCGGGGCTGCGCTGCCTGATCTCGTCGGCCGCGCCCGTCAGGAATGGGCGGCCGGTCCAGAGGTACAGCACGGTGCCCAGGATCGCCGGGATCCAGGCGATGACGGGGCTGTCCGGCGGGTCGTAGCCCACCAGGTCCGCGAAGGTCCCGCTGAGCAGGACCGTGGGGATCGCCAGAACCACCGAGATCCAGAACAGGCGGCGGAACATGGCCACGTGGTCGTGATGGCCCCCATGACCCCCATGACCCCCGTGGCCTTCATGGCCGCCATGGTCCGGGTGGCCATGCTCCTCGTGCGCGGCCGGATGACCGTGTTGCTGATGCTGTGAGTGCGTCGCTTCCATCATTCCTCCTGCACATGACTATACCCCCATGGGGTATCATATCCAATCGACCGGCGCACCCGCCCCCAGCGGCACCGGCTCCGCCGAGCCGCCCCGTCGGCCGCCTGTCGACGAGCAGGAGAATGAGGCCAACCTCGGCGGCCAGGCGCACTGGTCCTTCGGGGGCATGTTCCTGGAGGACTCACCCATGCAGCGCCGCCTGGGCATCCGCGACTCCCTCGAGCTCGCCTGGCAGGACTGGCAGGGCTCCGCGGGCTGGGACCGCCTGGACGGCGAGCACCCTGAGGACGAATGGGCCCGGCAGTGGGGACGCGCGTACGTCGAGTTCGCAGCCGATGACAAGCTCCCGTGGCTGAAGGAGCAGGGCGAGAAGTTCACCCCGCTCGTGGGCTGGGCCGAGCGAGGCGACCTCACCGCACGCGGCCACAGCAACTCCGTGCCGAGGTTCCAGGTACCTGGGGCGCCGGCACAGGCATCTCCGACCCGTTCGACGCCAAGGCCCGGGCGGCTGCCGAACCAGGTCTGGTGCGCTTCGCCTTCCGGCATCAGGTCGACGGCCTCCTGTTCGACGGCGACCAGGTCACCGGCGTGTTCGGGACCGTGCTGGAGCCGGATGCCGCCCGCCGCGGTGCGCCGTCCAGCCGCAATCCCGTCGGCAGCTTCGAGCTGCGTGCCCAGGCCGTCGTCATCGCCACCGGCGGCATCGGCGGCAATCACGAGCAGGTGCGCAAGTGGTGGCCCTCGGGCCTGGGCACGCCGCCGCAGAAGATGATCACCGGCGTCCCGGAGTACGTAGACGGACGCATGCTGGACATCGCGACCGATCAGGGCGTCCGGCTCGTGAACCGGGATCGGATGTGGCCCTGCACGGAGGGCCTGCAGAACTGGGATCCCGTCTGGCCCGATCACGCGATCCGGATCCTCCCCGGTCCATCGTCGGTCTGGCTTGATGCGCGCGGGCGCCAGCTGCTCGCCCCGGGCCGATGCAGGACTTCATGGCTCACGGCGACGACTTCGTCATCGCGGACACCCTGCCCGAGCTCGTCGATGGGATGAACGCCCTCACCGGAGACGACCTCCTGGGCCGCAGCGCGGTCGAGAGCATCATCCGGGCTCGGGACAACGAGATGACCAGCCCCTACTCCAAGGACGCAGAGGCCGATTCCACACCTCTGCCATCCGCCGGCCGAATCGCCACCGCTTCAGGCTCGTGAACGGTGGCGATTCGGCCGGTGGATCGCTGAGCGGGCCGGAATCGGCCGCTTGAGAAGGAGCCGACGAGCCCCACCTCCATCGAGCGGCCCCGTGGTGTGGGGCCCCAGATCGAGAGGCCTCTTGGTGTGGCCTAGGGGGCGGCAAAGCACACCACGGGGCCGCTCAACGACGAACATCGCTGAAACGCACATATCGGGGCCACTCGATGCGAGATGACGAAGGCCCCACCGGGCGTCATGCCTGGTGGGGCCTCGTTCGTCCTGCTGTGGCTGCACCGGCAGGACGCCGCTCCTCCGCTGCGCTAGGAGCGCCCCGGGCCCCGCCCGCAGTCTGTCCAGACTGAGGTCATGTCTGATGCAGCTTCTGAATGGACCCCGGCCATCAACTCATTCACGAAATGGCATCGCGCCGGTGGGCAGTCGGGACTGCCGCACGCTTCAGCTGACGTGACTCCCCGCAGACATGCTGCCCCCCCCCTCTCGATGAAACAGCATCCAGCCAATCACTGGAGCCGACCCAACACCGGTTCTGCCGCCTCAAGCGATGGCACGACCTCGCGACCCGCTACGAAAAGCACACGATCGTCTACGGCGCCGCTCTCCTCATTCACCCCGCCATCACCTGGACACGACAATTTTCAGACACGCCCAATTCGATATTTCTGCAGACCTTCAGTTTCAGCCACCGTGCGTCGCATTGATGGTTCGGGCAATCAATTCGAAGTTCCCAAGGGTCGTCGGCGACAGCTTCTCGATCTTCCCGGGGTTCCGGAGCAGGACCGCGGCGGGCCTCCAGTGGTCGAATTTGCCGTCCAGAGCCTCCAGACGCAGCAAGATCCGGCCCGGGTGATTCGGCAGGTCCCCCACCTTGTGCTTCTTACCGAACGCCTCGTTGTATAGCCCGAGGTAGTCGCCGACGGTGAACAGGCCCTCGATGTCGCTGTGCTTCTGCTCCAGCACCGACCCGACGAACACGACCCGCTTACCGGCGATCTTGTTCGCCCTGATAGCGGCCTCGACCTTCCCTCCGCCCTCCGTGCCCGAGTCCAGCAGCACCGTCACCGAGACCTTCTGCCCAAGCAGGGACACGAACGCCGGCACGTTAGACGCACCGCCCGCCGGCAGTATGCGCCAGCGCTGGTCAAGGCCTTCCTTCCCCTTGTCTCTCAGGTGCCGGCTGATCATGTCCAGGTAGGCCAGGTCGGACGGGCCCTCGACTAGCAGGTTCCGTTCGCCGATGAACAGGTTCTGCGAGAGGTCGTAGCCGAGCGCGGCCTGGAGAGGGAAGGCGCTGACATCCCCAGGCCTCGGCTCCCGCCCGGCACGGCCGATCCCCACTCCGTCTCACTTCGTTGCGCGGGCCCTCCGGCAGCCAGACCCACGCACCGAGGCCCCGGTCTGCGTCGCACTGGGCGATACATCCCGAGGCCCCGGTCGACGGCTGCGGCCCGTGAGACGTCAGCTCTCGGCGGCCTGGCCCTCCTGCGCGCGGAGCATGGCCTCGAAGGTGGCATCCGGCTCCCCGCGGAAGAAGTCCCGGCCGTAGACCACGAGGCAGAGGATGACGCCCGTCGCCAGGCCCCATGCGGCACCGTTGGACGCCAGCACCGCCGCAGTGACTCCCGCGATTCCCAGATCCTTGACGCTGCGGGCCTCCATGATGCCCACCTTCACGGACACGAATCCCTGGATGAGCAGGGTCAGGGCCAGAGCCACCCCGAGCACCGGCTGCACCAGCGTCACGATCGGCAGCAGCAGGAGCCCGGTGTTCGTGCCCCACCGGAACGACCCCGCCCCGCCGAAGATCGACTTCATGGCCTTGCGGCCCTCCTTGTAGCGCTCCACGATCACGACGTGCATGGCAGACCAGATCGGACCGCACATGGCCACGTCCGGACCGATCATGGACATGATGGTGTTGCGGCCGCCGAAGATCAGGTGCGCACGGTCCGGGTTGTACACGACCGCCTCATCCGTGCGGACCTGGTCGGCCTCCTTGAGGATCGCCCGGGACTGGAGGACGTCACCGAACACGACGATGTAGGTCGCGAGCACGGTGGGCAGCGCGGTGAGGAACATCGACGCCGGCGGGAGGCCGATGCCGAAGATCGTGTACCCGGCGAAGAGGCCCGCGAAGTCCGGGGTGTTGAACCCCCACTCGATGGTCGGCCACGGCGCTTCGCCGGCCAGGGGCGCGATGACCACGGCCAGCAGGATCACCGGGAGGATGCCCAGGTTGCCGAGCGTGCGCCACATCGGGTTCTTGGTCCGCATCGCGGCGAACCGGCTGGAGAAGAGCAGGAGGAAGGCGATCCCCACCGCGATCGTGATGGTGACCGGGAAGGTCTCGAAACGCCCTCCGGCGACGAAGAGTGACTGGACGGCGGCGATTCCCGCACCCACCAGGACGCCCGCCTTGATGGCGGAGGGGATCAGCGAGACCACCTTGGAGGCGAGTCCCGTCGCACCCAACGTGATCGAGAAGACGCCCAGCATGAACTGGAACGCGATGAGTGCATGCACACGCTCCTCCCCCTCAGGGAACGCTGAGCAGTAGGCCACGACCAGCGGGATCGCCGGGGTGATCCACCCGGGAACCACCGGATCGCCGAGGAGGTGATGCGTGAGATACAGGAGGCCGTTGAACACCACGACGGCGAGGGCCACCTCGAACGGCATGCCGAGCAGTTCGACCATCAGAGGGATGGCCGCCAGGTCCACGGCGCACATCAGGAGACCCTGGACGTAGTCCGGCCACTCGAAGCGGTAGTGCACGAACGGCAGGCGGATCCGGAAGGGCCCTGCCTTCCAGTGCGGGGAGACTTCCCCGATGCCTTCCTCGTCCAGCGAGTGATGCGCAGTAGTCGTCATGTCCGTGGCCTTCAGTATTCGATGATCTGACGGACCGCACGGCCATCGGCCAGCTGGTCCATCGCTTCGTTGATGTCGTCGAGCCGCATGGTCGCGGAGACGAGCTTCTCCACGGGCAGCCGACCGTCACGCCACATCTGCTCGTATCGCGGGATGTCGCGAGCGGGCACAGAGGTGCCCAGGTACGAGCCGATGATCGTGCGGGCCTCACCCGTGATGGTGAGCGGTGCGATCTCCGCCGTCTGTTCGGGCGAGGGAAGTCCTGCCGTGACGGTCCGGCCGCCCGGCGACGTCGCGTTGAACGCCGTTGTGAAGGCCGCCGGATGGCCGGCGCACTCGACAGCGTGGGTGGTCTTGATGCCACGCTCCGCCATCTCTTCGGGTGAGTAGGCGGCATGCGCTCCATAGCTGAGGGCGAGCTCCCGCTTCTCCTCCGACATGTCCACGGCGATGATCTCCTGCACACCGCTCGCCACCGCCGTCAGAAGGCAGGCGACCCCCACGCCGCCGAGGCCGACGATCGCGATGGAGTCCCCCTCTTCCGGGGCCGCGGCATTGAGCAGGGCGCCGCCGCCGGTCAGCACGGCACATCCCAGGACCGCAGCGACGGCGGCTGGCACGTCAGAGCCGACGGGCACGACGGACTTCCGACTCACGACCGCATGGGTCGCGAATCCGGAGACGCCCAGGTGGTGGAACACCTCGTCGCCGTCGCGGTGGAGTCGGATCCCGCCGCCCAGGAGGACGCCGGCGTTGTTCGCCTCCGTGCCGGGGATGCAGGGCAGGCGACCATCGGTCTTGCACGCATCGCATTCGCCGCATCGAGGCAGGAACGTCATGACGACCCGCTGGCCGACCTCCACGTCGTCGACCCCCTCACCGAGCTCCTCGACGATCCCGGCGGCCTCGTGGCCGAGCAGCATGGGGACGGGCCGCACGCGATGACCGTTCACCACGGACAGATCCGAATGGCACACGCCTGAAGCCTCCATGCGGACGAGGATCTCGCCTGCGCCCGGGGGATCGAGCTCCAGGTCCGAGACGGTGAGGGGACGGGACGAGGCGTACGGCCGCTGCCGGCCGATCTCCTCGAGAACAGCTCCACGGATCAGCATGTCAGTGCCTTCCACGACGGGGATGTGTGATGTATGCCTCATGGCCTCCTCCCATCTCACCACTGCACCCCGTCAAGCGCTATAGACATCCGCTCCATCTCTCAGCGAATAGAGTAGGCAGAATGTCCTCCGAAGCCCTCGACCACCGCCTCCTCCGAGCCCTGCTCGACACGGCCGCCGACCTCGCGGAACTGGCTGACACCGAATCCGTCCTGGCGTCCATCGTTCGACGCACTCGGGCCCTCGTCGGAACGGACATGGCGTACCTCAGCCTCAATGACCACGCAGCAGGCGAGACATACATCCGCCGGGCTGAGGGCGTCGTGACCCACGCCTATCGGACGATCCGCATGCCCATCGGCACGGGAGTGCTCGGGAAGGTGGCGGAGGGTCTGGCACCCTTCCAGAGCCTCGACTACTCCAACGACCCGACGATCACCCACATCCCCCAGGTGGACCACGCGGTGCGGGCCGAGGGCGTCCACGCGATCATGGGCTCACCCCTCGTCGTCGACGGCCGCCCGCTCGGCGCCCTGATGGTTGCCGAACGTCGCACCCGGAGGTTCACCCACTCCGAGGTGACCATCGTCGAGTCACTCGCCAAACATGCCGCCATCGCGATCCAGAACGCACACCGCTACACGGAGGCACTCAACGCCGCGGGGCGTGCGGACGCAGACCGGGCTCACGAACGCCAGTCCCTGCGTGAGCTCACTCGCCTGGATGAGCTCTCCTCTCGCCAGTACCAGTCCCTGCTGGAAGAGCCCAGTGAGACGGCCGTGCTCAATCGGGCCGCCGAGCACATGGGGGTGGAGGTGGAACTCCTCTCCCCCGAACGTCCGACCTCGCCGCTGCGACCCGCCCCCACCCTCCCCTCGCGTCACACCGCAGGGGTGGCCCACAAGGTCGTGGCGCCGGACGGCTGCACCTGGACGCTCGTTCCCGCAGATCGGGACGCGCACGACTGGCTCGCCGTCCGCCGCGCCCTCGACCCTGCCGAGGAGAAGGCCCTGGTCAGGACCGCGCAGCACCTCCTGCTCGCACGACGGCTCCGCAGCGCGCGGCGCGCCACCGAGCTCGAGGCGGGCGCCGGCCTGCTGGCCGAACTCGTCGATGATTCCGCCGGTGGAATCGCGCGACGGCGTCGGGCGCTCGCCGAACTCGGCCTGCGCGAGGATTCACAGGTCAGCTTGGTCGTCATCGATCTCGCCGCCGTACCCGAACCCCAGTTCGCAGAGCGAGTGCTCTCACACGTGGCGGGAGTGCGCCTCAGCGCCCCGCGGGGCGGAACATGGTGCGTGGTCGGCGACCGCCCGGATGTGCCTGCCCGCGTGGAGGCGGCAGTTCGGCATGCGACGGAAGCCGTATGGCAGATGGCCTTCCTCGGGCCGGGCGAGCACTTCCGCGATCTGCCGGGAGCGTTCCGCACGCTCGAGAACGCCCTCGCCGTCAGCCGGGTGACCGGAGGGCTCCACGCCGTGGACGCGTCGACCGTGGGCGCCGTGGGCATGGTCCTCGCCGGGGCCGGCGAGGCGAGCAAGGACGTGACGACCCGCCCCCTGGCGCCGTTGCGCGACCTGCCACCCCAGCGCGCCTCGGCACTCCGCGAGACCGCACTGGCCTACCTGGACGCCGGAATGAACGTGGCCGAGACGTCCCGCCGGCTCTTCCTCCACCGCAACACGGTCCTTCAACGACTGGAGCAGCTCGGCGCCGTCCTTGGGCCCGACTGGCACACGCCTCCGCGATCGCTCGACCTCCACCTCGCCCTGCTCTCGGCAGCACGTGACGACGACGGCGCTCCGGGCGCACCACCCGCGTGAAGCCAACCCCGTCGTCGCGCTGAGGAGCTCCGCCGTTCCCAGCAGCGAACCCGCGAGTGACAGCCCCTACCCCCGGGGGGAAATCTTCTGCGTGTCTGACCCTTCTGACCCGGCCACGGCCGACGAGAAGGGTCAAATGCGCAGAAGATTCCGGCTCCGGTGCGGGGCCATGACCGCCTCCATACGGCGCAGGATGGTGAGCAGAAGGACGAGGGTGCCGTACTGGTTCGGTTTGAACACGCCCCGCAGCTGATCCGCGATCCCCCACACGAAGTTCGAGAGGTTCTGGGGAGAGCGGTGGGCTGCCGAGGCAGCGCCGGGCGTGGCGGGGGTGGTCATGTGGTCCTTCGAATGGTGGGGGCGGGCCGCTGGACGGGACCCATTCCGAACCCGCAGCGACCCAACAGGGCGACGGATCATACACAACCGCACTTGCCTATGCTCTGCGCGCGCGACTACGCTCGCGTGTGGTAGCTAGGGCTGAGGCAGTGCCCCGAGCACCAATTCGAGAGGCCCACGCTTGCGTGGGCCTCTGCGCTTGTCTGCAGTGTCCGCTGTGCCCTGCACAATGGTCAGATGCTGCTGGCGTACATCGACGAGATCGGCGAGCCGGGCGCCTACGTCGGCCCGGACCATCCTCGCTTCCGGACAAGCCCAGCTTTCGGTTATGCCGGATTCGTCATGCCGGAGTCTGCCGCACTAGGCTTTGGTGAATCGGCCCGGGTTTGATGCCGCTGCTGTTTGAGTCCGAGAGGATGGACAGCATGCCGAAGAAGATCGATGCCCAGCTGCGCGCGAGGTGCGTGCGGCTCGTGCGCGAGCACGCCCAGGAGTACCCCACCTTGACCGCGGCGACGACTGCGATGGCCCGTCAGGAGGGCGTCTCGCGGGAGTCCGTGCGGCGCTGGCTGGCGCATGCCGAGGTCGACGACGGGACCCGCCCCGGCGTCACCAGTGAAGAGTCAGCCGAGATCAAGCGCCTGAAGTCCGAGGTCAAGCGCCTGAGGGAGGACAATGAGATCCTGCGTCGGGCCTCGATTTTCTTCGCGGGGGAGCTCGACCCCCGCAACCGCTGATCCTGGCCTTCATCGACGAGATGCGCGCCGAAGGCTATGCAGTCGAGCCGATCCTTGCCGTCCTGCGCCAGCAGGGCCTTGTGATCGCTGCACGGACCTACCGAGCCTGGAAGAGGCCGGCCCGGATCGCGGCCCGCACCGTCACAGATGCTCTGGTCGAGGACAAGATCAGGGACCTCGCCTGGACCGTCAACCCCGTCACCGGGCTGGTCCAGATGACACCAGAAGGCCTCTACGGACGGCGTAAGTGGGTTGCTCTGCTCCGCCGCCAGGGCCGGTCTCGCGGGCGCCTCCCGCGGGGCGGTGGACCGCGCGATGCGCACCCTCGGCCTCGAGGGCATCCGCCGGGTCAAGAACGTCCGCACCACCATCCCGAATCCGGACGGGAAACGCGCCGGCGACCTGCTCAATCGCGACTTCACCGCGCCCGCCCCGAACAGAGTCTGGGTCACAGATTTCACCTACGTCCGCACCTGGGCGGGGTTCGTCTACGTCGCGTTCGTCCTGGACGTGTTCGCCCAGCGGATCGTGGGCTGGCACGCGTCCTCGAGCATGCGCACCGACCTCGTCATGACGCCGCTACGGATCGCGCTCTGGCAGCGCGACCGCGACGGAAACCCAGTCTCACCAGGGGGTTTAATCCATCACAGCGATGCGGGATCGCAGGGCGGATTCAACTGGTCGTCGCAACACCTCGATCGGGAGGTGTCAGATGGTTCGTCGTCAGCAGGCAGCAGATCGGGCGGAGCGACCGAAGCTTCGGTCCCCTGGGCATCCGAAGTTCCAACGGCATGTCGAGGCGGCGTTCTGGGCGGAGATCGCCAAGGGGCTATTGCCCATCGAGGCTGCTGCCGTGGTCGGCGTGGCGCAAGCTGTCGGTCAGCGATGGTTCCGCCACGCTGGCGGCATGCCTCCATTCGATCTGAAGTTCACGCCAACCGGACGCTACCTGTCGTTCGCTGAGCGTGAGGAGATCGCATTCCTGCGTGCTCAGGGACGCGGCGTGCGCGAGATCGCTCGAACTCTAGGCCGTAACCCGGGGACGATCTCCCGTGAGCTGCGCCGGAATGCGGCCGTCCGCTATGGAAGTCGCGGGTATCGAGCGTCGGTTGCGCAGTGGAAGGCCGACATGGCCGCGAAACGCCCGAAGGCGGCGAAGCTGGTCACGAACGTGCGGTTGCATACCTACGTCCAGGGCCGATTATCGGGGCAGATCGCCACGCCTGATGGCAAGGTGATAATCGGTCCCGAGCCTCCACGGTTCACGGGGATCAACAAGCCCCACCGTAAGCACCGCGGGTGGTCCACGGCGTGGAGTCCGGAGCAGATCAGCAACCGGCTCAAGGTCGACTTCCCCGATGATGAGTCCATGCGCATCAGTCACGAGGCGATCTACCAATCCCTCTACATTCAGGGCCGCGGCGCGCTCAAACGCGAGCTTGTCTGGTGTCTGCGCACGGGCCGGGCGCTGCGCGCGCCGCGGGAACGGTCACGCCGCAAGACTTGGGCGCACGTCACTCCTGGAACGCTGATCAGCGAACGTCCCGCAGAAGCCGGAGACCGAGCTGTTCCCGGCCATTGGGAGGGCGACCTGCTGATTGGGCTCGAGCGCTCAGCGATTGGCACCGTCGTCGACCGCACGACCAGGTTCACCATGCTGGTCCACCTCCCCCGTGAGAAGGGATACCGACACAAGGAAACACCCAAGAACGGCCCCGCGCTGGCCGGCTATGGCGCGATCACGATGAAGAACGCGCTGGCGAGCACGATGTCGACCCTCCCCGCCCAACTGGCGAGGTCGTTGACCTGGGATCGCGGCAAGGAGATGTCCGCTCACGCACAGTTCACGGTCGAGACGGGCATCCCGGTGTTCTTCGCCGATCCGCAGTCCCCCTGGCAACGCGGCACGAACGAGAACACCAACGGACTACTGCGCCAGTACTTCCCCAAGGGCACTGACCTGTCGAGCTGGTCGGCCGAGGAGATTGAAGCCGTCGCTCACGCACTCAACACAAGGCCCCGCAAGACCCTCGGCTGGAGAACCCCTGCCGAAGCCTTCAACGAGCAGCTACTGTTGCTCCAACAAGCCGGTGTTGCAACCACCGGTTGAACCTGATCAGTACGTGTCGTTGGCCTACACCGACGCGCTCGTGACCGCGGGAGTGACCGCGTCGGTCGGCACCGTCGGAGACTCCTACGACAACGCTCTCGCAGAGACCGTCAACGGGCTCTACAAGACCGAGCTGATCTACTCTCGGCCTGTCTGGGAGACGGCCAGCACGGTCGAACTCGCCACGATGGGCTGGGTCAACTGGTGGAACACCCAGCGCCTTCACGAGGCCCTCGACTACCGCACCCCCGCAGACGTCGAGGCCGCCTACACTCACCCCACGACGACCGCACCCGCGACCGTCTGACCACGGAACGAAACCCAGGACGCTTCAGTTTCGTGCGCTCACCGTAGCCGGGGATGACCCAGTCCGCTGGTGGGCGGGTAGCTCCACCGTGAAGACCGCGCCCTGCCCGCGACCAGGGGAGGTGGCTGTGAGATGTCCGCCGTGGGCCTCGGTCAGAGCCTTGGAAATGGTCAACCCGATCCCGGAGCCACCATGGTCGCGGTCGCGGGCGGTGTCGCCGCGGTAGAAGCGTTCGAAGAGGTGGGGCAGCTGCTCGGGGCTGATGCCGTCGCCGGTATCGGTGACACGGATGGCCACCCGCCCTGGGCCCTGTCGGTTGGCGCTGAGCGTGACCTGTCCGCCAGCTGGGGTGTGGCGCAGGGCGTTGGAGAGCAGGTTGCCCAGCACCTGGCCCATGCGTTGCCGGTCGGCCGCGACGTTTCCGGCGGTCTCGTCGACGTCGATGTTCAGGGCCACACCTTCGGCGGCGTAGGCCTCCCGGTAGGCCTCGGCGGCCGCGCGCACCAGCTCGGCCACAGGTTGTTCGGTGCGGTCCAAGATGATGCGGCCCTCCTCCGCACGGGAGACGTCGTTGATGTCTTCCACCAGCCGGGTGAGGCGGGCGAGCTGTTCCCCCATGAGCTCGCTGGTGGTCTCGTCCCAGTGGGCGACCTCGTCCTGGAGCGCCTCCAGGTAGACCGTGAGCACGGAGATGGGGGTGCGCATCTCGTGGGCCAGGTCGGAGAGCATCCGTCGGCGGGTGTCTTCGGTGCGCTCCAGCTGGGCGGCCATGGTGTTGAACGCCCCGGCGAGGGCGTCCACCTCAGCGCCGGCGCCCATGGCGGGGACCCGGGTGTCGTAGCGGCTGCGGGCCATGGCCTGGGCCGCGTGGGTGAGCGCGTCGATCGGGCGCTGGAGGCGGCGGGTGAACACCAAGGTGACGCCCAGGGCGCATACCAGGGCAGTGGCCAGGGCCATCCCCAGGGTCCAGAGGTTGGTGTCGCGGTAGGCCTGTTCCACATGCATCAGCTGGGTGGCGTCGTGCCCGGCCCCAGCGCGCAGCAGGTGCTCGTGAAAGATCGCCGGGCCCACTATGGAGGCGGCGAGGACCGCGGCGAGGATGCTGGCGATCACCACGATGGTTTGCGCCAGGAAGAACCGGGAGGCCAAGCCTCGTGGGCGGTGCCTGCTCATCGGCTTGCCATGCGGTAACCGACCCCTCGGACCGTGCTGATGCAGTCAAGATCGGGGTGTGCCTCAATGAGTTTGCGGCGCAGATGCCCGATGTGCACGTCCACGATCCGCTCGTCGCCCACCCAGGACGGATCCCACACGATGTCGATGAGCTGACGGCGGGAGTAGGCCCGTCCGGGGCCGGCCGAGAGTGTGGCCAAAAGATCGAACTCGGTGCGCGTCAGTGCGACCGCGGCCCCGCTCACCCGGGCCTCGTGGGCAGCGAGGTCGATGACCAGGTCCCCGAAGACCCATGGGGCCTCTCGAACGGTGACGGTGCGCGGGCGTCGCAGCACGGCCTGGACCCGTGCGACGAGTTCGCGCACGCTGAAGGGCTTGGTGATGTAGTCATCGGCGCCCACCTCCAGTCCGGTCAGCTTGTCGTCCTCGTCCCCACGGGCGGTGAGTATGAGCACATAGCACTCGGAGAAAGACCGAAGGGCACGGCACACCTCGATCCCGTCCAGACCTGGCAGCCCCAGATCCAGGACCACCACATCCGGGTGCTGGCTGCGGGCTGCTTCAAGGGCCGCGGGGCCGGTGTGGGCCTGGTCCACGGTGTAGCCGGCGCGGGAGAGATACGTCGCGATCATCTGCGCTAGGGCCTTCTCGTCGTCGACCACGAGCACCCGTCCCGGATGGGACGGGGAATCGATGCCTGGGTTCATGCCTCCAGTGTCGTCCCCACGCTGTGATCGGGTGACCGCAAGAGCGCAGGTCATCTCCGATCTTCGCTGAATCTTCACAATAATCCCGGTCTCTACGCCCGTGCGCGGATCCAGAATGGTTGTCGTCGTTCGTGCCCTGCTGTGCCTCGGAAAGGAATCATGAATCAGGTTTCCCGCAGACGGATGTTGACTGGTGGCTTCGGCCTGCTCGGTGCTGGTGTCCTGGCAGGGGGTGCACCTGCTGCGGGTTCCTCCGCGGCACCGTCACTTCCCGGCCGGGCTCTGGTGGAGAAGACGCTTGTCGCGCAGCCGGCGACCCTGGACTTGGGAGGCTTGCAGGTCGATACGTGGGCCTACGGTGACACGGTCCCTGGACCGCTGATCCGGGCCACGGCCGGGGACCGGCTACGGATCACCGTCGACAACCAGTTGCCGGCCGAGACCACCGTGCATTGGCATGGCATCGCCCTGGAAGCCGCTGCCGACGGGGTGCCAGGGTTGACCCAGGACCCGATCGCCACCGGGAGCACCTACACCTACGAATTCACCGCACCGGATCCGGGGACCTACTTCTACCACCCCCACGTCGGGGTTCAACTGGACCGGGCTCTGTACGCCCCGCTGATCATCGATGACCCCAGAGAACCAGGGCGCTATGACCACGAATGGGTGCTCGTGCTCGATGACTGGCTCGACGGCACGGGACGCACGCCCGAGGACGTGCTCCAGGCGCTCACCTCCTCCAGTGGGAACGGGGCCGGCCACGGGGGCATGACCGGAATGGACCACGGGGACATGGACATGAGCTCCCCGGAGGCTATGGGCGGTATGGATCACGCACCGATGAAGGGCGGTGGAGACTCGCCCTACGGAGAGGACGCCGGGGACGTGACCTACCCGCATTACCTGGTCAACGGCAAGGTGCCGGAGGCCCCGGATGTGCTGGCCGCCAAACCGGGGGACCGGGTGCGGCTGCGGATCATCAATGCCGCCGCCGACACCATCTTCACCGTCGCTCTCGGCGGGCACCGCATGGAGGTGACCCACACCGATGGGTTCCCCGTGAAGCCGCAGGAGACGGACGCGCTGGCCATCGGCATGGGCGAACGTTACGACGCGATCGTCACCATAGCTGACGGGGTCTTCCCGTTCGTGGCCGCCCCCATGGGCAAGGACGGCCAGGCCATGGCGTTGATCCGCACCGGCTCCGGCGCCGCACCGGCCCCGACGGTGACGCCGAAGGAACTGCGTTGCCCGGCCTTGATCGGCGCCGAACTGGAGCCGGCCGACAGCGCCCGGTTGGAGACCCGGGACGTCGAAGTGGCCCTGCCTATGGCGCTGACCGGACAGATGGACCCTTACCAGTGGGGGTTCAACGGCGCTCCATACGGCAAGAATGACCCGCTGATGATCCGAGAAGGCCAACGCGTCCAGCTGGACGCGGCCAACCAGACCATGATGGCCCACCCGCTGCACGTCCACGGCCACACCTTCGCCCTGCCCAACGGATTACGCAAAGACACGGTCATGCTCGCCCCGATGCAATCCCTGGCCCTGCAACTGCAAGCCGACAATCCCGGGGATTGGATGGTCCACTGCCACAACCTGTACCACGGCGAGGCCGGAATGATGATCGAGATGAGATACCGCCGATGACGCTCATGCCCCGACGGGCTCTCCTCGGTTTGGGCCTGGTCACAGGGACCGGGCTGGCGGTCGCAGCTTGCTCCCCGCAGCCGGGTACCTCCACATCGGCCCCCTCCGGTGAGGGCGCCGGCGAGGCCACGGCGATCACTCATGTCCATGCCATCACGCGCGCTCCGGCCGACGGGGCCGTGCTGCTGGCCACCCACGAGGGCCTCTACCGTCTCGAGGACGGGGACCTGACCAGAGCCGGGCCCATCGTGGATCTGATGGGCTTCACCATCGCCGCCGACGGCCGCTACCTGGCCTCAGGCCACCCCGGCCTGGGCGTGGACCTACCCGAGCCATTGGGGCTGGCCGAGTCCGCCGACGGCGGGCAGAGCTGGAGTGTGCTCTCTCGCGGCGGGGAATCGGATTTCCACGCCCTGGCTGCCGGCCCCGCCGGGATCATCGCCTTCGATGGGCAACTTCGGTTCAGCCCCGACGGGCGCACCTGGCAGATGCGCGCCATTCCCTCGGCCCCGGTTTCTTTGGCCGTGTCCCCGAAATCGGGAGCGGTGCTGGCTGCCACAGAAAACGGCGTGCTGCGCTCCACTGACGACGGCGCCAGCTGGTCCCCCCTGAACACCCCCCAGCTGGCCTCACTGGTGGCCTGGGCCGACGACCGCACCATCGCCGCCACAGGGATTGACGGGCGCCTGCTGACCAGCACCGATGCCGGTGCTAACTGGACCTCCAGTGAAGAACCCCTCGGGGAGATCACCGCCCTGGGGGCCAGCCGCACCGATGACGGTGACGTAGAAGCGCTGCTGATGGCAAAAAACCAGGTGCTGCGCACGGTCGACGGGGGAGCGACAACACAGCAGCTGCTGTGACAGCTGGGCTGTGAGCTGACCAGGGCCGAGAATGCCCACCGGGCGGGACTTACCGCAACAAGACAACTTCAGGGAGACGACCATGAGCGAGGCCTCTAAGCGCCAGGAGATGGTCCCGGCGATGAGCGCCGAAGGCGCGGCTCTGTCGCGGAAGCGGCTGAGCGGCATCGGCGCAGCTCGGGGGCTGGCTCTGATCGGGTTGACCGCTATCCACTACCTGCCCGCCCTGGTGGCCGGGGTGGGCTTAGGAAGCATTACAACTTCCCGGAAACTCCTCGCCAAACATACCCCCGGGGGGTACTTTCGAGAATGAGGAGGCAACTATGACGGATTCGCACGCCCACCACCATGGTGGAGCCTCGCCCTTGCGCGAGGCCCCCACCCCCGATCACCCCCACGATTCCCAGGACGAGCACTCGGGTGACGGCGGCCACGAGGGAAACGGTGACCATGGAGGCCATGGTGGACATGACCACGTCGCCATGTTCCGCCGCTTGTTCTGAATCTCCCTGGTCATCTCGATCCCCACGATCTTTCTCAGCGGCAGCTTCGCGCACCTGCTGGGCTACCAGTTGCCGGACAACGCACTGATCACCTGGGTCCCCGTGATCCTCGGCACCGTGCTCTACGTCTGGGGCGGCCGCCCGTTCCTGACCGGTGCGGTCGACGAACTCCGGCAGCGCAAACCCGGCATGATGACCCTGATCACCCTGGGCATCTCGGTGGCGTTCTTCGCATCCTGGGGCAGCCACCTCGGGCTGCTGCCACCGGACCTGGAGTTCTGGTGGGAGCTGGCGCTGCTGGTTGTGATCATGCTGCTGGGGCACTGGGTCGAGATGGCGTCTCTGGCCCGCACCTCCAACGCGCTCGATGAGCTCGCGGCCCTGCTGCCCGACGAGGCTGAGGTGCTTGACCCTGACGGCTCGACGCGCACGGTCGCGCCCTCGGACCTCGCCGTCGGCGACCGCGTGCTTGTCCGCCCGGGCGGACGCATCCCCGCCGATGGTGAGGTGATCGAGGGCGAGGCCGACATCGACGAGTCCATGGTCACCGGTGAGTCGGTCCCCGTCCTGCGCGGGCGGGGCGACCGGGTCGTGGCCGGCACTGTGGCGACCGATCGGCCATTCACCCTCCAGGTCACCGAGATCGGCGAGAACACGGCGCTGGCCGGCATCCAGCGTCTGGTCCAGGACGCTCAGTCTTCCTCGACCCGCGCCCAGCGCCTCGCCGACAAGGCGGCGAACCTGCTGTTCTGGTTCGCCCTCCTCGCTGCCGCGATCACCGCCGTCGTGTGGGCGATCCTCGGCACACCCAGCATGGCGCTGGTCCGTGTTGTCACCGTCCTGGTCATCGCCTGTCCCCACGCTCTGGGGCTTGCGATCCCGCTGGTCGTCTCGATCTCGACCGGACGGGCCGCCCGCCAGGGCATCCTCGTCTCGGACCGCAAGGCCCTTGAGCTCGTGCGCAGCATCGACACCGTCGTCTTCGACAAGACCGGCACCCTCACCCTCGGCGAGCCCGCTCTGCTGGGCGTGCAGCTGGCACCAAACGCCCCGGCGGGCATGAACGAGGACCGTCTTGTGGCCCTCGCGGCCGCGACCGAAGCGCAGAGCCAGCACCCTCTGGCGCGGGCGATCGTGGCCGCCGCACAAGACCGCAACCTTGCCGTGCCGCAGGCCACCGGCCACGACAGCGCGACCGCGGTCGGCGTCTCGGCCACCGTCGAGGGCACCGACATCCGCGTCGGTGGCCCCGCACTGCTCAGCCAGGCCGGTGTGGAGCCGCTGTCCACCGACGAATGGGCTCAGGACGGGCGGATCGTTCTGCATGTCCTCGTAGAGGGCCGAGTTGCCGGGGCCCTAGCCTTGGCCGACGAGGTCCGTCCGGCCGCCCGCGAGGCGATCGAGGCCCTGCACCGCCTGGGGATCGAGACGGCGATGCTGACCGGCGATGCCCACAACGTAGCCGAGGCCGTTGGCCGCGAATTGGGCATCGACCGCATCGAGGCTCAGGTCCGTCCCGAGGAGAAGAGCGCCCGGGTCCGCCAGTTGCAGGAACAGGGCAAGAAGGTCGCGATGGTCGGCGATGGTGTGAACGATGCTCCGGCTCTGGCCCAGGCCGATGTCGGGCTCGCGATCGGCGCCGGAACCGACGTCGCGATCGCCTCGGCCGGGATCATCCTCGCCTCCGAGGATCCGCGCGCGGTGGTCTCGGTCGTGCGGCTCTCGCGCGCGTCCTACCGCAAGATGGTGCAGAACCTCTGGTGGGCTGCCGGCTACAACTTGATCTCGGTGCCGCTGGCAGCCGGTGTGCTGGCCCCCATCGGGTTCGTCATGCCCATGGCCATCGGCGCGCTGCTCATGGGCGCCTCCACGGTGGTGGTTGCGCTCAATGCGCAGACGCTGCGCGGCCTCGACCTCACCGCTGAGGGGTCGGTCGAATGGGCAAAGAATCAGACCTGACCCGGGTCGTCAGCGTGGCCATCAATTCTTCGCCAGTCTGTTGTCGCAGGGTTGGCATAGAGACTTTCAGGCCATCCACGCCTGAAGGAACATCAACGAAGGAGACGAGATGAAGAAGTCCATCTGGACTACCAGCATGGCCGCTACCGCAGCGGCGAGCGTGCTCGCGCTGACCGCCTGCGGAGGCACCGCGGAGGAGGAAGACGCACAACCCGCGCCCTCGCAGACGGCGTCCGAGGCGGCGGCTGCGCCGTCGACATCGTCCGAGTCATCGAATATGGACATGGGCATGGATCATGGTTCCGGGGGTATGGCCGGGCACAATCCCGAGGGCGGGCCCCCGCCCGAGGGCATCGAGGCCGCAGCCGATCCCACCTATCCGATCGACTCGACGGCGGTTCTCACCGCTGACCACATGCCCGGCATGGCGGGGTCAGAGGCGACGATCACCGGTGCCTTCGATACGACGGCCTACTCGGTGAGCTACACGCCCACAGATGGTGGCGAGCCCGTCGTCGACCACAAGTGGGTCGTGCACGAGGAGCTGGAAGATCCGGGTGAGGCGCCTCTTCCGGCGGGTACCGAGGTCGTGCTGGAGGCCGATCACATGCCCGGCATGGAGGGCGCCGAGGCGACGATCGAGAGCTCGACCGAGGAGACCGTGTACATGGTCGACACCACGATCGATGGCATGGAGATGGCCAACCACAAGTGGTTCGTCGAAAGCGAGCTCCAGCCCGCCGAGTAAGCGTGAAAGGGGCGGTGTCCCGGCCCGCGCGTCTTCACGAACTCTTCATGGCTTCGCCCTTCCGCCTCCTGCCGGTCGCTGTCTATGGTCAACGGAGCGGGTTGGTGCCTGCCAGCCTGCTCCGTTCGGATCGACAGAAAGAGCGAGACCATGACTCATCACGTGAGCTCGATGCTGGAGACGTACCCGAAGGATCTCGGCGGCATCGACACCCAGAAACTGGCCGAATGCATCGAGGCCTGCTTCGAGTGCGCGCAGACCTGCACCGCCTGCGCCGACGCCTGCCTGGCCGAAGACATGGTCGCGGAGCTGACCCAGTGCATCCGTCTGAACCTGGACTGCGCCGACCTCTGCGAGACCACCGGGAGGGTGCTCTCCCGCCAGACCGGCAACAACATCGACGTCAACCGCGCCGCGCTCGAAACGTGCCGGACGGCGTGCCGGTCCTGCGCCGAAGAGTGCGAAAAGCACGTGGATATGCATGAGCATTGCCGGGTCTGCGCGGAGGCGTGCCGGCGCTGCGAGATCGCCTGCGCGGATCTGCTGGCCTCTCTGGATTGAGACCGGCCTGCTCAGACCTTTGTTCGCCTTCCAGCAGGCTGAGGCTTGCCGCAGCAAGCTGGGGGCGAACCTCAACCGTGGGGGAGATGCCAACGGCGCCAAGCCACAACCAGGTGAGGATGACTGCGCGGTCTACCAGTGGCGTCCGGACCCAGTAATCCATGGTTCGATCCCCACAGGGCCCACCATTGTGATGTCTCAGTACATCGGAAACACCCCGAACCCTCAGGTTCGGGGTGTTTTTCGTTGTGGCTGGTACTTCCGCGTGGGGTCCAGGGTGAGCTCGCGGAGGATCTTTCCGGTGGCCTTGTCCACGATGGTGATCTCGCGGTCCTCGACGATGAGAACGATGTGGGTTCGGGCGTGGGCTCGGCCGATGCCGATGTGGAAGAGCTGGCCGTCGTAGCGCAGCGTGACTTTGCCTGTGGCG
>NZ_JALXVH010000029.1 GCF_025149945.1 Kocuria sp. p3-SID1428
CGCTGGCGGACCAGGGGTCCTCCGGCCAGGGGTGCTTGGGATAGCGTCCGCGCATCTCGGCGCGAACCTCGCGGTACGACCCCGACCAGAAGGAGGCCAGATCCGCGGTGATCGCCAGCTCGCGACCAGCCGGGGAGAGCAGGTGGAAGAGCACGGGCAGGCGGCCATCGAGCAGGCGGGGCGATTCCGCCAGCCCGAAGCACTCCTGCAGCTTGACCCGCACGACCGGCTGCGGGATCTGCCCGCGACCGCTGCCGGCATGCTCCTCCTGATCGGTGAGCGCGACCTCCTCCGGCTCCCACTGCTGCGGCCACAGGATCCGGTGCGAGGCCCCGGACGGCACGGTGAGCCGCTGCGGAGCCAGCTCCTCGAAGCGCGCGGCCTCCGGCCAGGGCAGCAGCCGTCGCAGTGCCGAGACGGTGTCGATCGAGCGCACCGAGGCCCCGCGGGCCAGCGCCGCGAGCTCGGGTCCGATCCACAGCTGCGCCTGAGCAGCCAGGGAGTCGTCGTCCATGGCCGGCCAGGGCCGGCCCAGGTGCCGGTGGCAGGCCGCCATCCGGGCCCGCAGCTGCAGCGCCTGCTCGGGCAGCTCCAGCAGCGCCGGGCCCTGCTGCTCAAGCGCACGCCCGATGGCCTCGGCGGCCTGTTCGGGGCTCGGGCGCGCCGGCGTGGCCGCGAGCTCGATGGCCCCCAGCGACTCGAGCTCACGAGCTCTGGCCCGTCCGTCCGCGAAGCGCACGGACAGCTCGCGTCGGTGCAGCTGCCCCGCGGCCCGTTCGGCCGTGCTCCGCTCCAGCCCTGCCCCCGCCCGGATCAGCGCCCCGGTGCCCGCGGCCGCCGAGGCCTGAGAGCGCGTGACATCGGCGACGGCGAGCCACTGCTCGTGGATCAGCGGCGATCCGCTCGGCAGGCCGGCGCGGGTCCCGGAGGCCAGCAGCCACTGCTCACCGCGATCGTCCATCCGCCGGGCGATCCGCTCCGGGAAGGCCAGGCCCACCACCAGCCCGAGGGCCTCCTGCGCATCGGCAGGGGCATCCCGGGCGGGCTCCCGCTCGGCCTCGATCGCCGCCTCGGCCTGATGCTCCGGGGCTGTCCGCCCGATCAGCGAGCGCAGCCGCCGGGTCTCGCTGCGCCAGCGCCGGGAGCCGGGGTGCTGCCCGCGGCGCAGCTCGCGCAGCAGGCCGGCGAGATCGCCATCGGGGGCCCGATGGTCATCGGAGACGGCGGCCACGATCTCGGCGGCCGTGGACTCCCCCACCGCCCGGGCGCCGTCGAGCAGGGCGCGACCCCAGCGCGGGTCCAGCGGCAGCCCGGCAAGGCGCCGACCGATCGCGGTGGGGCGCAGCTCCTCGTCGAGGGCGTCCAGTGAGCGCAGGGTGCGGTGGGCGTCGGCCAGCGCACGGGGCGCGGGCCTGTCCAGCAGGGCCATACCGTCTCCGCCCGGAGCGCCCCAGCACGACAGCACGAGTGCCGCAGAGGTCAGATCGGCCGTGCGGATCGCCGGGACGGCGCGCTCGGGCATGGCCGCCCACACCGACTCGTCGTAGCAGCGCACGACCGCCCCGGGGCCCGTGCGTGCGGCGCGACCGGCCCGCTGCCGCCCCGAGGCCCGGGAGGCCGAGACCGTGACGAGCCCGGACATGCGGCGCACCGCATCTCGCCGCGGCTCCCGCGAGAGGCCGGCGTCGATCACCAGACGCACCCCGGGCACGGTCAGCGAGGACTCGGCCAGCGCGGTGGAGACCACGATCCGGGCGGGATCCCCCGGCCGACGCCCGGCCACGGCCCGGTTCTGCTCCTGTGCGGGGACGCGACCGTGCAGCTCGAGCACCTCGACCTCCGAGAGCTCGCGCAGCCGCGCGGCCACCTGGGCGACCTCCCCCGCACCGGGCAGGAAGACGAGGGCATCGAGGCTCGGGTCCTGGGCCAGGCCGCGCTCGTGCTCCCGGTGGGCCGTGCGGGCCACGTGGTCCAGGAACTCCCGACGCACGCCGCGCTCATCGAGCCGCGGGCCCGTTCCCGGCGCCCAGCGGACCTCGAGGGGGTGCTCGACCGCCCGGCTGTCCACGACCGGGACCTCGGCCATCCCGAGCGCCCGGCCGATCAGCTCCCGGAAGGACCCGGCATCCAGCGTGGCGGACATGACGATCAGGCCGAGATCCTCGCGTAGCTGACGCAGCTCCAGCAGCATTCCCAGCAGCAGGTCGATCTCCAGGCCTCGCTCGTGGACCTCGTCGAGCACAACCGCGCGGGTCCCGCTCAGCTCCGGATCCGCCAGCAGCCTCCCGATCAGCACACCCGGGGTCACGAACTCGACGACCGTGTCCCGGCCGACCTCGCGCTGTCCGCGCACCGTGAGACCGGACAGCTGCCCGAGCCGCGTCCCGCTCAGCTGGGCCAGGCGCTGGGCCGCGGCCCGCGCTGCCACGCGCCTCGGCTGCACGACGACGACGCGGTCATCCGCCGCTGCCCCGAGCTCGAGCGCGGCCGCCGGCGGAGCCAGCGTGGTCTTGCCCGTGCCCGGAGGGGCCTCCACGACGGCGATGCCCGGGCCGGCCAGCGCCTGGCGAAGCTGCGGGACTGCCTGGGCGAAGGGCAGTCCCGCCCCCAGGCGCTCGAAGTCCAGGTCCATCATCCGAGCAGTCTCCCATCCGCACCGGGACGCCGCAGCCGCCGTCCGAGGAAGACCCCGCCGGAGCCGTTCGGGAGTCGGCGGGCGCTCGTAGACTGGCCGCCGTGAACGACTCCAACGCATCCCATCTCCCCCGCCAGGTCTCCGAGATCTTCGACCCCGTGCAGTGGCGCACGGTCGAGGGCTTCGAGGACCTGAGCGACATCACCTACCACCGCGGCGTGCAGCGCGGCGCGGAGGGTTCGATCGAGCGCGACCTGCCGTGGGTCCGGGTGTCCTTCGACCGCCCCGAGGTCCGCAATGCCTTCCGCCCGGGGACGGTGGACGAGCTCTACCGCGTGCTCGATCACGCCCGCATGAGCTCGGACGTGGGCGCGGTGATCCTCACCGGCAACGGCCCGTCGGCCAAGGACGGCGGCTGGGCGTTCTGCTCGGGCGGCGATCAGCGCATCCGCGGCCGCGACGGCTACCGCTACGCCGAGGGCGAGACCGCCGAGTCGGTGGATCCGGCCCGCGCCGGGCGCCTGCACATCCTGGAGGTTCAGCGCCTGATCCGCACCATGCCCAAGCCGGTGATCGCCGCGGTCTCCGGCTGGGCCGCAGGCGGCGGGCACTCCCTGCACGTGGTCTGCGATCTCACGATCGCCTCGGCCGAGCACGGTCGCTTCAAGCAGACGGATGCCACCGTCGGCTCGTTCGACGCCGGCTACGGCTCCGCGCTGCTGGCCCGCCAGGTCGGGCAGAAGAACGCGCGCGAGATCTTCTTCCTGGCCCGCGAGTACTCGGCTGCGGACATGCATCGCATGGGCGCGGTCAACGAGGTCGTGGAGCACTCCGAGCTCGAGGCCACGGCCGTCGAGTGGTGCAGGATGATCTGCGCGCAGTCCCCGCAGGCGATCCGCATGCTCAAGTACGCCTTCAACCTCCCGGACGACGGCATGGTCGGCCAGCAGGTCTTCGCCGGAGAGGCCACGCGTCTGGCCTACATGACCGACGAGGCCGTCGAGGGCCGCGATGCCTTCCTGGGCAAGCGCGATCCCGACTGGTCGTCCTACCCGTACTACTTCTGATCCTTATGACGGATCCCGCCTCCGCCGCGCCGGAGCTGCCCGGGCAGCCGGTCGCGGCGCCTCGCACCGAGCAGCTGCCCCCGGACGCCGTGGTCCTCGACGGCCCCGAGGCCCTGCCCGGGCTCGGCGGGGACGCCGGTCTGCTCGAGCGGCTTCGGGGGGTGCTGTCCAGGCCCGGTCCGGCCGTCGTCGTGTCGACCTCGGGCTCGACCGGGCGCCCCAAGGCCACGGTGCTCGAGTCAGAGTCCCTGCGCGCCTCCGGCCAGGCCACGGCCGCGCGCACCGGCGGGCACGGCCAGTGGCTGCTGTGCCTGCCCGCGCACTACGTGGCAGGCGTCCAGGTCCTGGCACGCTCCGCGCTGGCGGGAACCGAGCCGGTGGCCATGGAGCACGGCTCCTTCCAGGCGGAGGCCTTCGTGCGCGCTGCACGGCGCATGACCGGCGGGGTTCGCCATGTCTCGCTGGTGCCGACCCAGCTCTCCCGGCTGGTCGAGGCTGCCGAGGACCCGGCGGACGGAGACACCGTGCGCGAGGTCCTGGGATCCTTCGACTCGATTCTGCTCGGCGGCTCCGCGGCTTCGCCCGTGCTGCTGGAACGCGCACGTGGCCTCGGTGCCCGGGTGGTGACCACCTACGGGATGTCGGAGACCTGCGGCGGCTGCGTGTACGACAACCGACCGCTCGAGGGCATCCGCATCCGGATCGAGCCCCATGAGGACGCCCCCGACTCGGTCGCGGCGGAGGGCCCGGCCCCGCTGGCGCCCGAGGGATCCGGGCGGATCTGGCTCGGCGGGGCCGCGGTCACGACCGGCTACCTCGACGACGATGCCCAGACCGCCCGCCATGTCCGCCTGATCGACGGCCGACGCTGGTACCGCACCGACGACCTCGGGGTCTGGGACGGGCAGCGTCTGAGCATCAGCGGACGAGCCGACGACGTCGTGGTCACCGGCGGGCTCAAGGTCTCTGCCGGTCTGGTGGCCCAGCGGCTGCTGCGCGATCCCCAGGTGGAGCAGGCCGTGGTGCTCGGAGTGCCGGATCCGCAGTGGGGGCAGGCCGTGGCCGCGCTCGTCGTCCCGCGCCGCACCGTTGACCAGAGGGAGGAGGACGAGCTGCAGGAGCGGCTGTGCGCGGACCTGCGCTCAGCGCTGGGCGCCGCGGCCGTTCCCAAGCGCTGGCTCACCGCGGCGCAGATGCCCATGCTGCCCACCGGCAAGCCGGACCGGGCCGAGGTGCGCCGTCTGCTGGTGGAGCAGGGGCGCTGAGCAGTAGTCCGGCCCATCGGGTTCTCATGAAATGATGGGCCGGTTCCCAACCGTCGCCGGAGGAGGTCCTGTCCGTGGCAACACCCGCCCAGTGGGTCGAGGGCGCGCGCCTGCGCACCCTGCCCATGGCCCTGGCCCCGGTCATCGCCGGCACCGCCGCCGCCCAGTCCCTGTGGGGCGCGGACCTGGTGCGTGCGCTGCTGGCCCTTGCCGTGGCGCTGCTGCTGCAGATCGGCGTCAACTACGCCAACGACTACTCGGACGGCATCAAGGGCACCGACGACGACCGCGTGGGCCCCATGCGCCTGGTCGGCTCCGGCGCCGCCGCACCGCGGAAGGTGCTCGCTGCGGCCCTGATCTGCTTCGGGCTGGCCATGCTCGCGGGACTCGGGCTGATCGCCCTGTCCGGACAGTGGTGGTTCCTGGTCATCGGCGCCTCTGCGGTCCTGGCTGCCTGGGGCTACACCGGAGGCCCCTGGCCCTACGGCTACCGCGGCCTGGGCGATGTGGCGGTGTTCCTCTACTTCGGACTCGTGGCCGTGCTCGGCACGGCGCTCACGCAGGCCGGCGAGCTGAACCTCCAGACGTGGGTCGCCGCTGTGGCCACGGGGCTGTTCGCCTGCGCGCTGCTGATGGCCAACAACATCCGCGACATCCCCGGCGACCGCGAGGTCGGCAAGCGCACCCTGGCCGTGCGACTGGGCGAGCGCTGGGCCCGCGTGGTCTTCGCCGCCGAGCTCGGGCTGGCCTTCGCGCTGCACGTGTTCCTGATCCCGCATAACCCATGGTTCCTGCTGGTGCTGCTGGCCGCGCCGCTGGCAGTCCTGGCCGCGCGCACCGTGCTGGGAGCCACCGAGCGCACCGCCCTGATCCCGGCGCTCAAGCAGTGCGGGATCCTCAACCTCGTGTGGGCCGTGCTGTTCCTGATCGCCGTGGTGGTCCACCAGGCCCTGTGACCCGGTTGCGCCACGGCTCAGCAGCTCAGGGGAGGTCGTCCTCGCCGCGGCTGCGACGGTAGGCCTCGGCCTCGGCATCCTCGTCCTGGGTGTCGCGCAGGCGCTCCCGGCTGCGCGGCTTGGGCGAGCGGGAGATCGCGCGGTTGAGGTCCTCGCTCGCGGCGATGTGCAGCTGGGGGAAGAACAGATAGCACACCGCGAACGCCACGATCACGGCGGCGATCCCGGAGAAGATCAGGCCGAGGTCCAGTGCCATGAACAGCACGAACGCGACGGCGAGGATGGCCAGGCGCAGAGCGGAGTACTTCAGGAAGTTCACCGGAGCATCCTAAGGCCCGCCCCTGGATGCGGCCTCCGCGCGCACGGGCATCAGCCCTGCGAGCGCCCGCCCTCGATCGGCCAGCGGTCCGTCCAGGCTCCGGGCTCCTCAGCGAAGGCCCGCACGTGCTCCGGGAAGCCGCCGGTCAGGACATCTGCCAGCGTGACCTCGTCGAGCACCCGGCGCATGGCCGAGCGCAGCGCGACCCACACGACCGGCAGGTGCTCAGCAGCACCCGTGTAGGCGGTGTCCGACGGGCGCTGCCCCCGGATGCCGGCCAGCGGCCCCTCCACCGTGCGGATCACCGCGCCGATCGTGATCTCCTGCGCCTGGGAGGCCAGCCGGTAGCCGCCTGCGGCTCCGCGGCGGCTGACGACGAGCCCCCCGCGGCGCAGCTGCCCGAGGACCACCTCGAGGAACTTGGCCGGCAGCTGCTGACGCTGGGCCAGCTCCTGGGCCGGCATGGCGGCGGTGCCCGCCGCGTGCGCCTCGGCGAGCATGAGCATGGCCCTGATCGCGTATTCGGCGCGTGCGGAGATCTCCATGTGTCGATTGTTTCACGGACTTTGACGCCCTTCTCAGGGCCCTGGAATGCTCGCGCACAGCAAATCCCATCATCCCGATGGGAATAGTGGATCGGCTGCGGAAGCGGCGCTCGCCCCGCCCGCGCAGCGCTGCCGAGTCCACGATCCGCCCCACCCCACTGCCCGGGAGTCCCGCATGCGCATGCTCGTCCTCATCGCCCTCGTCGGCCTGGCCGCCCAGCTCGTGGACGGCGGCCTGGGCATGGCCTACGGCGTCACGACCTCCACGCTGCTGCTCACGATCGGGGCCAACCCGGCTGCCGCCTCGGCCACCGTGCACCTGGCCGAGGTCGGGACCACGCTCGTGTCCGGGCTCTCCCACTGGCGCTTCGGCAACGTCGACTGGGGCGTCGTGGCCAAGATTGGGATCCCCGGTGCGATCGGCGCCTTCCTGGGGGCCACCGCACTGTCGAACCTCGACGCTGCGGCCGCCAGGCCCTTCATGTCCGCAGTGCTGCTCGCCCTGGGCCTGTTCATCCTGGTGCGCTTCACCGTCGGCGGTCTGCGACCCGATCGTCTGGGCCGAGTCATCCCGGCACGGCTTCTCGCCCCGCTCGGGCTCTTCGCCGGCTTCATGGACGCTGCGGGAGGCGGCGGCTGGGGGCCGGTCGGCACACCCGCCCTGCTCGCCGATGGCCGCCTGGAGCCGCGGAAGGTCGTGGGCTCGATCAGCTCCGCGGAATTCCTGGTCACCGTGGCCGCCTCGCTCGGCTTCCTCTTCTCCCTGGGCAGCCAGGGGATCACCTGGTCCTGGGTGCTGGCCCTGCTGATCGGCGGCGCGATCGCAGCACCCATCGCCGCCGCGCTGGTCCGCCATGTCCCCGCACGGGTCCTCGGCCCCGCCGTCGGCGGCCTGATCGTGCTCACCAACGCCCGGACCCTGCTCGGGGCGGATGCGCTGGACGCCCCTGCGACGGTCTCCCGCGCCGTGCTGCTGGGGATCGCCGTCCTGTGGCTGGCCGCCGTCGGCTGGTCGGTCCTGCAACATCGCAGCGGCTCGCATGCCGGGAGCGTCTCGGAGGCGACGACCGCCGATGAGGTCGCGAAGCCGACGGCCGCGGCCGCGAGCGGGTCGTCCGCTGCTCAGTGCTCGGAGTCGGTGCACTCGGCGCGCTGAGGACGGGACCCGGACGTCGCGGCCCCGTCGCGATTGATCGCGGGGTCGGGCCTCCCCGTACGATGGAGACATGATCCGAGCCATCCTCATCATCGGCGTGATCGCTCTGGCTGTGGGAGTGATCATCTACTCGCTGATCGACTGCGCGCGCTCGGACGCTCGCGACATCCGCGGCCTGCGCCGCGGTCCGTGGCTGGCGATCATCCTGCTCCTGCCGGTCATCGGCGGCATCCTGTGGCTGACGCTGGGCCGCCCGCGCTACGCCTCCCCCGGCTCCGTCCCCACCCGCGGCAAGGGCCCGGACGACGACCCCGAGTTCCTGCGCGACCTCGACCGCAGGCGCCGCCAGGCCGAGCGCGAGCGGCAGCGCCGAGAGCAGTCCGATCAGGATCAGGCCGGGCCGGATCAGTCCTCGACGTCGGCGGACGACCACCAGGACCCGGACGACGACGCGCCGCGGGCCCCCGAGGACGGCCCGTCACCGCGCTGAGGCCCGATCCGCGCGCGCCGAGGGCGCGTGATCGGAGGTGAGCTCTCGGGCGCTGGCGTGGCACGATCTGCGGCATGAGGATCGAGACGCCCACAGCGCAGCTGCTGCAGGAAGCCGCCGCCATGGCGACCGCGCCCGGGATCGGGATGACATCCGCCCAGATCGAGAACGAGATCGCTGCCGGGCGTCTGCAGCCTCAGTGGTCACAGGTCACCCTCGACGATGCTGGCAGAGTCATCGGCCGGGCTCTGTGGTGGGGACGAGACCAGCAGGCTCCCATCACGCTGGACGTGTGGGATGTCATCGCCGAGAACGCCGAAGCGCCAACGGTCCTCCGTGCGCTCCTGGAGCGCGGCCATGCCGTCCTGGCAGCTCGCGGCATCCGTGTCCCGCTGCCGCACACCATGCGTGTCCCCGTCGCATGTCGAGACGACGCCGCTGCGGCCCACGACGTCCGCACGAAGATCGTGGAAGCCGCAGGCATAGGCCTCGGTCATCACAAGGAGCGGCGGCAGTTCGAGTGGGCTCGCGGAACCTCCGTGAGCCCGCCCAGCCCGATCTTGCGGTTCGAGCCAGCTGACGACGACACGTTCATCAGCCTCCTCGCCCGCGCCGCGCACGGCTCCCTCGACGTCTTGACCCGACGCGAGCTGGCCACCACCGACCTCGAACGCTGACCCATCTCCCTCATGCGCTCTTGCAGTCGAGCGCCCCTCACGATGACAGGGCACCGGCAATGGGGAGACATGCCCTGCCCGCGCCTCCGCTCGATCGGCCGGATCGGGTCGCCGCGGCCATCGACCGGGCTGAATCCCGACGGGCCCCGGAGAGCAGCGAGGGCCCGCGTCCTGCGTCGCGGGCCCTCGCGGGTGCTCAGGCCCCATGCGGGGCCGGGGCGAGACTCACAGCCCGGAGTAGGAGTGCAGGCCCTCGAAGAGGGTGTTCACGATGAAGTAGTTGAACAGCACGCACAGGAAGCCGGCGATCGACAGCCAGGCCGAGCGGGTTCCGGTCCAGCCGCGGGTGGCGCGGGCGTGGAGGTAGGCGGCGTAGACCACCCAGATCACGAAGGTCCACACCTCCTTGGGATCCCAGCCCCAGTAGCGGCCCCAGGCGTCGCGGGCCCAGATCGCGCCGGCGGCCAGGGTGAAGGTCCAGAACACGAAGCCCACGCTGTTGAGGCGGTAGGCGAAGTTCTCCAGCGTCTTGGCCGAGGGCACCGAGCGCATGAAGGCCCAGCCCGGCTCGCCGCCGTCGAGGATGCGCCGCTCGCGGCGATCCTGGATGAGCTGCAGGACGGACATGGCGAAGGTGACCGCGAAGATCGCCGAGGAGGCCACCGCGATCGAGACGTGGATGATCAGCCAGTAGGACTGCAGCGCCGGCTGCAGGGGCGAGACGGGCGTGGGATAGGCGATCGTGGCCATGGTCAGCAGCAGAGTGACCAGACCGGAGATCATCACGCCCACGAAGCGCAGGTCACGGCGGATCAGCATGATCAGGTAGATCCCCGCGATGATCAGGGCTGACGTGGTCGAGAACTCGTACATGTTGCCCCACGGGACGCGCTGGGCGGCGATCGAGCGGGTCACCACGGCCACCAAGTGGATAGCAAAGGCCATCACCATGAGCACGATCGCGGCACGGGCGGCCGGGCGGCGCTCGGAGGTCCCGTAGCCCATGCGGGGGTCGGCGACCTGCCCCTCGAGCTTCTCGGAGGCGCCCCGACGGCTGCCGGCGCGGCTGCCCGCCCCGGAGTCGTTGCGCTCATCGCGCTCGTCGGCCTCCGAGTGCTCCGTCGCGGAGGCGGGCGACGACCCGCCGGCGGCGCCCACGAGCTCGCGGCTGCGGGAGGTGCTGCGGGCGGCCGTGCGCTTCTCGGCCTCGCCCAGGGTCTTCGAATGCGAGGCCATGTCCCAGGCGAAGCAGATGAAGACGCAGAGGTAGACCAGGGCGGCCAGGAGCATGAACAGCTCCGACCAGGTCCCCAGCGCCGTGTTCACTTCAGTGCTCATGCTCGTGATCCTCCCACCTTCGAGGCGCCGGGCGCCTGCGCATCGTCATCGGCGTCTTCGACGACGCCGATCTGCTCCCACTCCTGGCTGAAGAGCTCGGCCAGCGCCTCGTCCTCGGTCTCCAGCCGCGGATCCTCGCCGCGGGCCAGCAGAGCGTACTCGAGGACCGCTCGCGGCCCCTCCGGGGTCTGCTCGGTGCGCACGCGCACCCAGGCTCGGCGCCGCACGATGAACAGCGACATGATCAGCCCGGCGAAGGCCAGGAGGAACGAGACGAAGACTCCCGCCGTGCCCGGATCATAGTTCACATCCAGTCCGACGTAGCGCTCGGTGCCCAGGTACTCGATCTCTCCCAGCCCGTTCGGCAGCTCGGCCTTGGGGCTGGCCTCCGAGAGCACCAGAGGGCCCTCCGGGGTGGCCGCGGATGCCTCCTCCTTGAGGCCCTCGACGTCCAAGACGTACACGTTCTGCGGCGTGCCGCTGTCGAGTCCGAGGTCCCCGGAGTAGAGCGAGAGCACGAGCGCGGGGTTGCCGAGGTCCGGATCGATCGAGGTCAGCTGGCCCGAGTCCTCGTCGAGATAGGCGGTCGGCAGGAACGTGCCCGTGAAGCCGAGCTGCTCCGGCTGGGCGTCCGGGACCTTGAGCGTGAAGGCCGAGATGTTCGTCAGATCCTCGGGGACGGTGATGACGGGGCCCTCGTAGGCGACATCGCCGTCGCCGTCGGTGACGCGCACCGACGGGGCGTAGCCGTTGCCGATCAGGTACGAGCGCACGCCGTTCGAGGAGACCGGCTGATTGGTCGACAGCTTCTCCTGGCGCGGCTCGGCGTCGGGTCCGTCCTGGACGGTGACGTCGGCGTCGAAGCCCAGCGGCTGACCGTAGCTGCCGGGGTCCTCGGTGTCGCGGTTGTAGTCGATGTCGAAGTCGTCCACCGTCAGCGTGAACGGGGCCAGCCAGTCGGCGTCGAAGTTCGAGCCCGGGCTGAACGAGTCGTAGCTGATCAGCGAGTTCGCGAAGGTCTCCCCCACCGTGAGGATCTTCTGGCCCTTGAAGCCGAACATCGCGCCGAAGGCCATGAAGATCAGGATCCCGAGCAGGGCCACGTGGAAGAGGATGTTGCCGACCTCCTTCCACATGCCGCGCTCAGCACCCACCGATGGCGCCTCGGTGTCCATGTCGCGCAGGTGCACGCGGTAGCCGCGCTTGCTCAGCAGGGCAGCGCTGCGCTCGACCAGCTCCGCAGCCGTGGGCACCTCGCTGCCCTCGGCCCCGCCGATGCGCAGGCTGCGGTGCACGGGCAGCCGGGTGAACCGGCGCGGCGTGCGCGGGGGCTGGGCGCGCCAGGCCTGCCAGTGCTTGCGGGCGCGCGGCAGCACGCAGCCCACGAGCGAGATGAACAGCAGGAGGTAGATGGCCGCGAACCAGACCGAGGAGAAGACGTCGAACATCTGCAGCGCATCCAGGACCGGGCCCAGGCGCGGGTTGGAGGCGATGTAGTCGTTGACCGCACCGACATCCTGCACGCGCTGCGGGAAGATCGAGCCCGGCACAGCGGCCACCGCCAGCATCAGCAGCAGGAACAGCGCCGTGTTCATCTTGGTCAGCTGCGCCCAGGCCCAGCGCAGCATCCCGAGGGGCCCCAGCGCAGGGACGGCCACGTCCTGGCTCGAGCCTCCCCCGGGGTCCTTCTGCGCTGTGCTCACTGTGCTCCCTCGATCGCTGCGGGCGCCGCGCGCCCCCTTGTGCTCTTGCATGCCTGCGCCGTGCTCCTGTGCGGGAGCCGAGGCACCGTCCTGTGCGCTGTTCATGTCCGCCTCAGATCACCGGCACGAAGTCCTGGACCAGCTCCGACTGGATCCACGAGACGAAGGCCGTCCACACGCCGCTGACCATCAGCACTCCGATCACCACGAGCATCAGGCCGCCGAAGCGCTGCAGGGCCACCCGGTGCCGCTTGAAGAAGTCCAGGGCGCCCATGCCGCGGCGCAGCGCCAGGGCCGCGATCAGGAACGGGATGCCCATGCCCAGGGAGTACACGACGGTCAGCAGAGCAGCCTTGCCCACCGAGGAGCCGCCGCTGTAGGCCAGGGCCTGCACCGCCGCGAACGTGGGGCCGATGCACGGGGCCCAGCCCAGCCCGAACGTGATGCCCAGCAGCGGAGCGCCCCACAGCCCGGGCGGCGGGCGCCGCTCGATCTTCCGCTCGCGCTGCAGCGCACCGATCCCGCCCATGAACACGAGCCCCATGACGATCACGAGCGCCCCGAGCACGATCATGACCCAGCTCTGCCCGCGCAGCCACGGCAGCGCCCCCAGCTGCGCCAGCACGACCGACATCAGCAGGAAGACCAGGGTGAATCCGAGCACGAACAGCCCGATCCCCGCGAGCATCCGCCCGCGCTTCTGCTTCTGCAGGTCGATCCCGGTCAGCCCGGTGACATAGCCCAGATAGCCCGGCACCAGGGGCAGGACGCACGGGGAAGCGAAGGAGACCAGCCCCGCCAGCGCCGCCACCGGCAGCGCGGCCAGCAGCGATCCGTCCAGGACGGTCTCGGCGAAGGGATTGCCGTCGATCACGAGCGCCTCAGGCCGACGTGACGTCGTCGAGGATGGTGCGCAGGATCGAGGGGTCGGCGATGCCCAGGATCCGGGCGGCCACACGCCCCTGGGAGTCGAGCACCAGGGTGGTCGGCACGGCCTGCGGCGGGACGTGCTTGGACAGATCCAGCAGCACGCCTCCGTCGCGGTCCTCGAACGACGGGTACGGGATCTCGAAGGTGCGCTCGAAGGCCTCCGCGGTGGCCTGCTCGTCGCGCACGTTCACGCCGTAGAACGCGACACGGTCCTCGAAGTCGTGGGCGAGCTCGACCAGGTCCGGGGCCTCCTTGCGACAGGGAGCGCAGCCGGCGTACCAGAAGTTCAGCAGCACGGGCTTCCCGCGCAGCTGCTCGCCGGTGACCTCGGTGCCGTCGAACAGCGCGCCCTCGAAGTCCACCGGATCGGAGCGGTCCTCCTCGGGGTACTCGCTCACGGAGCCGTCCCCGGCGATGTATCCGGTGTCCCCGCCGGCGTTGGCCTGCTGCGCGAGGTCGTCCTCCTTGGCCGAGCAGGCGGAGAGCACCAGGGCCCCCAAGCCGGCTCCGCCCAGGCCCAGCAGCGCGCGGCGCGTGGGGCGGACCCGGGCGTCCTCGGCCGCGCCAGCGGCGCTGTCGACGTGCGGGCGGGCAGTGCGGGGAGGACGGATCACGATGCGCTCACCTGAGGATGGGGTTCGGAACGGACGAGGGGCGCGGGCTGTGCGGAGGGGCCCGCGTAGGCGCGGGCCATCATGACCCGGGAAGCTGGTTAACCCCTGAATAGAGGTGCGCCGCCGGCTCCGCGTAGGTCACGGCGGGACGGCGCCCGGAGTCCAGGTCGGCGAAGTGCAGGGAGGTCAGCGACCCCAGGTTGCACTGGCGCCGGCGGGGATCGTGCGGCAGACGGCGACCCTCTGCCGACAGGCGCGTCAGCCAGATCGGCAGCTGGTGGGAGACGATCACGGCCTCTGCGCCGTCGCCGCCGATCTCGACGGCCCGGCGCCCTGCGGCCAGCGCCGCCTCGGCCATGCGCGCGACCGTGCTGCGGTACGGCTCGCCCCACGACGGGCGCAGCGGATCGATCAGGTGCGGCCAATGCACCGGCTTGGCCAGCTCCGCGGCGTCCACGTGGAGGCCCTCGAAGTGGTTCCAGGGCTCGATCACGCGCTCGTCCGGGTGGATCTGCAGATCGAGCGCCTCGGCCACCGGCTGAGCCGTCTGGCGGGTGCGCAGCAGCGGCGAGGCCACGAGGTGCACGATGCGCGCGCCCTGCTGGTCGCGGCGCTGGGCCAATGACCGCGCCGCGACGCGAGCCATCTGCTGGCCGCGCTCGGCCAGACGGAACTCGGGCAGGCGGCCGTAGACGATCCGCTCCGGGTTGTGGACCTGGCCGTGGCGCAGCAGATGGACGATGGCTGAGGACATGGGGTCATCATCCCAGACCCAGGCGCACGGCTCGAATCGAAGACCGTCAGGCGCCCCGCTGGGCCAGAAGACGCTCGAGCCGACGCGGGTCGATCTGCCAGAAGTCGCGCTGCCGGCCGTCGATCAGCAGCACGGGGACCTCGATCTGCCAGCGCTGCGTCTGCTCGGACTCGGGCAGCTGCGCGATGTCGGTCTCGGCCCACTCCAGACCGTGTCGGCGAGCTGCGGCGGCCACGGTGTCGCGGGCCGCCTGGCACAGGTGGCACCCCTCGCGCGTGATCAGCCGCAGCGGCGGCGCGGAGAGGTCGATCTGGGCCGGGGTCTGCTCGGTCATCGTCCGATCCTAGGACGATCGCCGTCCCGTCGGCTCCCTCGAACGATGCGCCAGGCAACGCGACGTCATGCGAGACGGGCGCTGCTCAGACGACCAGGGCCCCGCTCTCGCGAGAGCGGGGCCCCTGTCGGCTCACTGCCAGCAGGTCACTTCTTGTTGCGACGCTGGTGGCGGGTCTTGCGCAGCTGCTTGCGGTGCTTCTTCTTGGACATGCGCTTGCGGCGCTTCTTGATCACAGAGCCCATGGGCTTCCCTCACTTCACGTTTCGTTGGTCCGAACCGGCGCGGCGCGTCGGCGCGCTGCTGCCCGGCGCGTCTGGCGCGACGGCCGTTGCGGTGCGCGATACGGGTGGCGACGGGACGAGCGCGAGCCGCCCTGTCGAGAATTCGCTCCCCGGAAGTCTACCTGCTCTGCCCCGCCGGGTGGTATTCCGCAGGCGCTGGGGCGCTCAGCCTTCGCTGCGGTGCGAGCGCTGATCGTCCGACTCGCCCTCCTCGTAGGTCCCCGAGGGCTGCCCCGCGGGGGCGTCGGCTGCGGCCCGCTGCGCGTCGCCGCCCTGACTGCTCGGCGCACTGACGGCGGCGGCCTCCTTGACGGGATCGTCGTGCGAGCCCGTGCGACCGGCGGCCGCAGCCTCGACCAGCCCCCCGGCCCGCGACGATGCGCTCCCCTGCTCCTGGGAGCCCTCCTCCGAGACCCAGACCCTGCCCGAGGACGTGGGCCCCGGGGCGGGCCCCGTGGACACGGACTCGGGTCCGCGCGCACCGCGCTCGGGATCCACGCCGGCCTCCACGTACTGGTACTCGATGTGCTCCTCGACCAGCCGTGCCGCCAGGTTCCGGTCCCCGGCCAGCACCGCCGAGAAGATCGCCTGGTGCTCGGCCCGGATGCGATCCACCGTCTTGGACCACAGCGGCACATGCCCCACCAGCGCCATCGTGTACTCGTAGATCGAGTCCCTCAGCGCAGACATCAGCGAGGCGACGAGCGTGTTGCCTGCCGTCTTCACCAGTGCGATGTGGAAGCTCACGTAGTGGTGGTGGAACTCCTTGAGGGAGATGTCATCACGGGCCATCTCCCGCAGGATCGCCCGCAGCTCCGGCATGGCCGGGCTGCGATAGTCCGAGCTGCGCAGCGCCCAGGTCTCGAGCAGGACCCGCGTCTGCACGATGTCCCGCAGCGGATATGCCGCTGTGGCCATATGCAGCTGCAGAGCGGGTCCTGCCGAGGATGCCGGTTCGCGCACGAGCATGGGCAGAATCGACTTGCGGCTCCCCTCATAGAGGCGCAGGACTCCCTGGGCCTCGAGGATCTTGAGGGCCTCGCGCATGGTCCCGCGGCTCACGCCGAGGATCGCCGCGAGGTCCTTGTCCGACGGGAGCTGCTGTCCGAGGACCAGGTTCCCGTCGAAGAGCTCGTTCTCCAGCCATTGGAGGACTCGTCGATGTGTTGCCATGTGCTCAGCCTACGTTCATCCTGCCTGCTCAGATGACGCCCTGGGCCAGCATGGCGTCGGCGACCTTGATGAAACCGCCGATGTTGGCGCCCGCGACGTAGTTGCCCGGCTGGCCGTACTCGTCGGCGTGGGCCGCGCAGGTGTCGTGGATGCCCTTCATGATCTCGGTCAGGCGGGTCGAGGTGTAGTCGAAGGTCCACGAGTCGCGCGAGGCGTTCTGCTGCATCTCCAGGGCGGAGGTGGCCACGCCGCCGGCGTTGGCCGCCTTGCCCGGGGCGAAGAGCACGTCCGCCTCCTGGAAGATGCGCACGCCTTCGGTCGTGGTGGGCATGTTGGCGCCCTCGGCCACGGCCAGCACGCCGTTCTCCACGAGCTTGCGGGCATCCGCGCCGTTGAGCTCGTTCTGCGTGGCGCAGGGCAGGGCGACCTGCGTCGGCACCTCCCACAGCGAGGCCTTGCCGACCTCGGTGAACCGGGCCTGGCCGCCGCGGCGCTGGACGTAGTCGTTGATGCGCCCGCGCTCGACCTCCTTGACCTCGCGCAGGATGTCCAGGTCGATGCCGTCCGGGTCGTGGATGAAGCCGCTCGAGTCCGAGGCGGTGACGACCTTGGCGCCCAGGCTCTGGGCGAGCTGGATCGCGTAGATCGCCACGTTGCCCGAGCCGGAGACGGAGACGGCCTTGCCGTCGAAGTCATCGCCCTTCGTCTTGAGCATCTGGCGGGCGAACTCGACGGTGCCGTAGCCGGTGGCCTCGGTGCGCACCAGGGAGCCGCCCCAGGACAGGCCCTTGCCGGTCAGGACGCCGGACTCGTAGCGGTTGGTGATCCGCTTGTACTGCCCGAACAGGTAGCCGATCTCGCGGCCGCCCACGCCGATGTCACCGGCAGGGACGTCGGTGTACTCGCCGATGTGGCGGTAGAGCTCGGTCATGAACGACTGGCAGAAGCGCATGACCTCGCCGTCGGAGCGGCCCGACGGGTTGAAGTCAGCGCCGCCCTTGCCGCCGCCGATGGGCATGCCGGTCAGCGAGTTCTTGAAGATCTGCTCGAAGCCCAGGAACTTGACGATGCCGAGGTAGACCGACGGGTGGAAGCGCAGCCCGCCCTTGTACGGGCCCAGCGCGGAGTTGAACTCGACGCGGAAGCCGCGGTTGATCTGGGTGCACCCCTGATCATCTACCCACGGCACGCGGAAGATGATCTGGCGCTCGGGCTCGCAGATGCGCTCGAGAACGGCCGCATCGAGCAGCTCCGGGCGGCGTGCGACCACAGGTCCCAGTGATTCGAAGACCTCGTCGACCGCCTGGATGAACTCCTTCTCCCCAGGGTTGCGGGCGATGACGGTCTCGCGGACCGGCTGCAGCTTCTCGTGCACGATGTGCTCCTCTCCGGCAGTGGGACCCTTGTCCCGGCCAGATGCGAGTCTGGCAGACGAAGCCCGCTCATGGGCGCCCATGCGCTCGATTGTCGCGGAAAACATCCGGCAGCCGCCGGCCGCCGCCGAGCCTTCCGGTCAGCGCCGACGCCTGCGCAGCACCGAGGAGACCAGCCCGCTCACGCCGCGCCCGCGCGCCGATGCCGGGTCGTCCTGCACCGCGCTGAGCGGGTCCAGGCGCGGTGGCGCCGGCTCCGACGCGGGTGCCTCGACAGGCTCGATGATCGGCTCAGCGGCCGCATCCCTGTCCGCTTGCGCCTGAACCGCCTCCGCGCTCACGATCCGCACGGGCTCGGCGGTGGGCGCCGAGCCAGCAGAGGCGGCCTTCGCGACCGTCTCGTTCGGCGGTGCGATCTGCGCGGAGTCGACGTCCCGGCCACCGGCCAGCTCGCGCAGCGCCCCGGCGGTCTCGAGCAGGACCTCGGCCTGGATGCGGTAGAAGCGCTTCTGGCCCTCGGCCCGCTGATGCACGAGTCCCGATTCCCGCAGCACGCGCAGGTGCTTGGAGACGGTCGGCTGGGAGGCCTCCACCGCGGCGACGAGCTCCCCGACGGCCCGCTCGCCGACGCTGAGCTCCTCCAGCAGAGCGCGTCGGGTGGGGTCGGCCAGAGCGGTGAAGACGTCCTGAGTCATTCCAGGGATCCTACCGGGCCACGACCCGGATCACGGCCATCTCCCGGCCCGCTCAGTCGTACCAGGGATCCAGCCCCCACAGCGGGAACACCGCCCGCCGCGTGGCCATGACCACGCGATCGGTGGGGTCATCGGGATCGAAGCCGACCTCCCACGAGCGCCACCACAGATCGACGTCATCGCCCATGGAGGGATGGGGATCTGCGCCATAGGTCTCGCGGATGTGATCGCGCCAGGCCTCGGGAACGGGACGGGCCAGCCCGATCGGATCCCCGGTGGCCACCGCCACCAGATGCGTCCAGGACCGGGGCACCGTGTCGTAGCAGTCGTAGCCGCCGCCGCCGGTGGCTATCCAGCGGCCCTCGCACCAGCGCTGCGCCTGGCGGGCCACATCCATCATGATCTCGCGCTGAGCGTCCACCGAGACCCGCAGGTGCGTCAGCTCGTCCTGGAAGTGGGAGTCGCAGCCGTGCTGGGAGACGATCACCTCCGGGTGGAACTGCTCGATCAGCTGCGGCACGACCGCGAAGTATGCGCGCAGCCACTGGGCGTCGTCGCTCATGGGAGGCAGGGCGATGTTCACCGCAGTGCCCTCGGCCTGCGCCCCGCCCAGCTCGGTCGCGAAGCCCGTGCCGGGGAACAGGGCGGCGCCGGTCTCGTGCAGGGAGATCGTCATGACGCGGGGATCGTCCCAGAAGATCGACTGGGTGCCGTCGCCGTGGTGGCCGTCCACGTCCAGGTAGAGCACTCGGGAGACGCCGCCCTCGAGCAGGTGCCGGATGCCCACCGCGCAGTCGTTGTAGACGCAGAAGCCGCTGGCCCGATCCGCGAAGGCATGGTGCATGCCGCCGCTGAAGTTCACGGCGCGCACGGCGGAGCCGTCGAGCAGAGCCTGAGCGGCCTGCAGCGTGCCGCCGGCCAGCCGGGCGGAGGCCTCGTGGATGCCCGCGTATCCGGGAGTGTCCTCGGTGCCGAGCCCGCACTCGGCGATCTCCTTGCCGGGGTCCTCGCTCACGGCGCGCACCGCCCGGATGTACTCGGTCGTGTGGGCCAGCCCGAGCTCGGAGTCCTGCGCCGCCTCCGGCACCTGGACGCGGACGCCGGGGCGGGAGTCCAGCCCGAACTCCCGGACCATCCGCCAGGTGGCATCGAGCCGCGAAGGGTGCATGGGATGGTACGCGCCGAAGTCGTACTGGAGCAGCTGCGGGCTCCAGAACAGGGCGGTGGGTGTCGTCTGCGTCACAGGCTCATTAGACCATTGCGGCCCTTCCGAGCGGGACTCGACGACGGCACGGAGCGGCAACAGAGCGCCGACGGGTCCATACTGTGCGTGGATCCGCGTCGGATCCTGTCCACCGCGCCTCCGCGGCGCCCCCGCAGAAGGGGACCAGCCGCCGTCCGTGCGCACTGCCCCGCCGAGATGATCCTGGAGGCTCCACGGTGCGTGCCGCCCACGGGGCCAGTCCGCCCCAGACCGAGTCCCGTCCGCTGCGCCATCAGCTCGGCGGCCTGCGCGATCTGCTCGACCGCGTCGCCCAGTCCTCCCCCGCCCGCCTGGCCGTGCTGGTCTTCGTCGGCGTGGCCGGGCTGTTCACCCTGCTGCTGTGGCTGCCGTGGTCCTCCAACGACGGACACCCCACGGCACTCGTCGACGCCGCCTTCACCGCCACGTCCGCGGTGACCGTGACCGGGCTGACCGTGGTGCCCACGGCCGATCACTGGTCCTTCACCGGACAGCTGATCATCCTGGTGGCCATCCAGATCGGCGGGCTCGGCACGCTGACCATGACCTCCCTGCTGGCCCTGGCCATCGGCCGCAAGCTCGGTCTGCGCTCCAAGCTGGTCACGCAGAACGCCATGAACGTCGGGCGCCTGGGCGAGCTCGGCTCGCTGCTGCGCACCGTGGCCGCGACCTCCATCGTCATCGAGGCATCGCTGGGCGTGGTCCTCACCATCGGGTTCCTGGTGGCCGGCGAGCCTGCGCACATTGCCCTGTGGCACGGGCTCTTCTACTCCGTGTCGGCCTTCAACAACGGCGGGTTCACCCCGCACTCCGATGGGCTGGTCCCCTATTTCACCGACTCCGTGCACATGTGGCTGATCCTGTTCCCGATCAGCATGGGAGTGCTGATCGGCTCGCTGGGCTTCCCCGTCATCCTGGTGCTGCGCCAGGTCGGCTGGCTGCGGTTCTCGCGCTGGAACCTCAACACCCGGGTCACGGTCGTGACGACCTTCGCCCTGATGGTGCTGGGCTGGGTCCTGTGGGCCGGGCTCGAATGGACCAACCCGGCCTCGATCGGCGGCGAATCCGCAGGGGAGAAGATCTTCAACGGCTTCTTCGCCTCGGTGATGATGCGCTCCGGGGGCTTCAACATCGTGGACATGTCGGACCTGCACCCGGTCACCCTGCTGCTCACCGATGCCCTGATGTTCGCCGGCGGGGCTCCGGCTTCGACCGGCGGCGGCATCAAGGTCACGACCTTGGCCGTCGTCGTGCTCGCCATCCTGGCCGAGGCACGAGGCGAACGGGCCGTGATCGCCTTCCACCGCACCATCCCCGACGGCGTCCTGCGCATCGCGATCTCCGTGATCGCCATGAGTGCCACCATCGTGCTGACGGCCTCGGGGATCCTGCTCGTGCTGACCGAGGAGCCGCTGGAGCGGGTGCTCTTCGAGGTGATCTCCGCCTACGCAACCTGCGGGCTGTCGATCGGGCTGTCCGGGGAGATGAGCCCCGCTGGCAAGTCGGTGCTGGTCGTGGTGATGTTCATCGGACGCATCGGCACGACTACCGTGGCAACTGCCCTGGCGCTGCGATCGCGTCGGCGCCTGTACCAGTACCCCGAGGAGAGGCTGATCATTGGGTGAGCATCGCCACCGCGGCAGGAGCCACTCCGTACCCGTGCTGGTCATCGGCATGGGTCGCTTCGGCACCGCCACTGCCCTGCAGCTCGCCTCCCAGGGACGCGAGGTCATGGGAGTGGAGCGCGATCACGCCCTGGTGCAGAAGCTGGCCGGACAGCTCACGCACGTGGTCCAGGCCGAGGCCACCGACATCGATGCCCTGCGCCAGCTGGGCGCTGCCGAGTTCACGCAGGCCGTCGTGGGCGTGGGCACCTCGATCGAGTCCTCCGTGCTGATCACCGCCAACCTGGTGGATCTGGGCGTGGGCAGGATCTGGGCCAAGGCGATCTCCAAGGCCCACGGCAAGATCCTCTCGCGCATCGGCGCGCACCACGTGATCTTCCCGGAGGCCGATGCCGGTCGGCGCACCGCGCACCTGGTCTCCGGGCGCCTGCTGGACTACATGGAGTTCGACGACGACTTCGCGATCGTCAAGATGCATCCGCCGCGCGAGACCCAGGGCTTCACGCTGGCCCAGGCGGATGTCCGCGCCAAGTACGGTGTGACGGTCGTGGGCGTGAAGGCCCCCGGCGAGGACTTCAGCTACGCCACCCCCGACACCACCGTCACCGCCCGGGACACCCTGATCGTGGCCGGGCATGTGGAGCTCATCGAGCGCTTCGCCGCCCGACCCTGACCCCGCCGCCAGCTCGCACCGCCGACCTGTGAGGAGCCCATCATGGGCGCACGCAGCGCAGCCCGAACCCGCCGACACCGGATCCTCCTGATCACCGGGGCCCTGCTGGCCGTCGTGGTCGTGATCGGCCTGACGGCGGTGGGGATCGCACGCCGCGACGCCCTGCGCCCCGAGCTGGAGGCCCGCTTCCCCGCCCGCGACGATCACGCGCAGCCGGCCGCGCAGCTGCCCGAGCCCGCCATGCCGGAGGTCCTGGACGCTCAGCCGCTCTCCGAGCGCACGACCCGCTACCGGCTGACCTCCGAGGTGGTGCCTGCCGAGCAGACCCAGGACGGTCCGTCGGCGGTCGTGACCCTCCCGCAGGACTACGACGAGTCCCGGGAGTACCCCGTGGTCTACCTGCTCACCGGCACCGACGGGCAGGCCTCCGCGCAGGACTGGTACGACAACGCCGCGCTCGAGGACTCGCTGGGCGACCTGCAGGCGATCGCCGTGGCCGTCGACGACGGCGCGTACGGCTGGTACACGGACTGGAGCGGACCCACGAAGCAGCCCCAGGGCTGGCGGACGCACCACCTCGAGGAGGTGCTGCCCTGGGTGGACCAGCGCTATCCCACGATCGCCGCGCCCGGCGGACGCGCTGTCGTGGGCGCCTCCGCCGGCGGCTACGGCGCCGTGAGCTACGCCGAGCAGCGCCCGGACCTGTTCGGCGCCGCCGTATCCATGTCCGGACTGCTCAGCTTCGATGCGACGGCAGACCGGAAGCTGGTCCTGGGCGAGGCCGCCGCAGCCACCGGCGAGGGCTCGAACCTGTTCGGCGACGGGCAGCGCACCACCAGCGCCGACTGGGACTCCCACGATCCGTCGCTGCACACGCAGTCGCTGACCGGCATGCCGATCTGGCTCTACTCGGGCTCGGGTGATGAGTTCGAGGCGCGGCTGCAGGAGACCACCGAGACCTTCGCGGCCAGCGCCGAGGCATCCGGGGCCGCTGTGCGCACGGGCACCTACGAGCAGCTGATCGACGACGGCGCGCGCATGCCCGCCGGGACCTGCTCGGCGGGGCACGAGTGGACCTGCTGGTCGATGGCTCTGGTCTCGGTGGCCCCGCAGCTGCAGGACCACTTCGACCGCTCGGTCTGAGTCGCCGGTACGGCCGCTGCCGGTGCGCGGCGGACCCGGGCACCAGCAGCGGCTGAGCAGATCAGGGCCTCAGCCCGTGTACTCCTGCTCCATCTCCTCGCCCCGGTCGGCCGAGGCCTTCACGGATCGGGCCACGAGCTCCTCGATGCCGCCGTCGAGGAACGTCCCGACGGCCCGCTCCGTGGTGCCGTTGGGGCTCGTGACGGCCTTGCGCAGGGCCTCGGGATCTGCGTCCTGCGGCTCGAGCAGCCGTCCGGCGCCGTACACGGTCTGCTTGGCCAGGGTCCGCGCGGTCTCGGCGTCCAGACCCAGGCGCTCGCCGGCCTTCTGCATCATCTCGGCCAGCAGGAACGCGTAGGCCGGGCCCGAGCCCGACACTCCGGTCACAGCGCCGATGAGCTCCTCCGGGACCTGCACGACGATGCCCACGGCACCGAGGATGTCGCTGACCTCCCGAGTCTGCTGCTCGCTGACCGACTCGCTCGGAGTCACGGACAGCGCACCGGCCCCCACCGAGGACGGGGTGTTCGGCATGCAGCGCACGATCGGCTGGCCCTCGGGCAGGTGCGCCGCCATGGCCGCCAGGCTCACGCCCGCGGCCACCGAGACGACGACGGTCGACGGGTCCAGCGCCGGTCGGATGTCATCGCACAGCTCGAGGATCGCGTAGGGCTTCACGCCCAGCAGCACGATGTCCGCGCCCTCGACGGCACGGCGATTGGCCTCTTCGTCCGCCTCCGTGGCGAGGACCTCCACCCCGGTCTCCTGGGAGAGCCGATCGCGGGAGCCCTGCGAGCGCGTGGTGGCGCGCACGCGCTCGGCGGGCGCTCCTGAGGCCAGGACGCCGCGCAGGATCGCGCCGTTCATGGAGCCGCTTCCCAGGAAGGCGATCACTGGCTCGGCGCTCGAGCGCTCGGTCGATGCGGATGCGGTCTCGGTCATCGGTGGTCCTCTCGTGTCTCGGATGCTTCTGGCATCCAGCCTAGGAGGCCCCTCAGACGCTGTGCGAGCCCTCGGCGCCGAGCCTCATGTGGGTGCGGGCGAAGTCCAAGGACTCGGCGAGCATGGCAGCGCGGGCGTCGTCGTCATCGGCGCCGCGGGTGTTGATCTCCACGCCGATGACGCCCTGCCAGGCGCTGGCGCCCAGCAGCTGCAGGGTCTCCGCCACCGGCTGCTCGCCGTGCCCGGGCACCAGGTGCTCATCGGAGGTGCCGCCGTCGTTGCCGTCGGTGAGATGGACATGGCCCAGGCGCGGCAGCAGCTCGCGCACCGCCTCGAGCGAGTCGACCTCGGCGATCGAGGCGTGGGAGAAGTCCCAGGTCACCCAGTCGTAGTCGAAGCGGCGCGGGTCCCAGTGCGGGCGGTACATCTGCAGCTCCTGGCCGGCCACGCGCCAGGGGTACATGTTCTCCACGGCGATCTTCACCCCGGTCAGCTCGCCGAGGGCGTCGATGCCCTCCACGAAGCTCTGCGCGTAGCGGCGCTGCCAGACGAACGGCGGGTGGGCCACGACCACCTTGGCACCGACCTCCTCGACCATCTTGGCGGCCAGCTGGATCTTGGTCCATGGCCTGCCCCAGACCTGCTGGGTGAAGAAGAGGGTCGGTGCGTGGATCGCCGAGATCGGGATCTGATAGGTCTGCACGGCGTCGAGCAGCTCGTGGGTCAGCTGCGTGGTGCGCTGGTGGGTGACCAGCACCTCCACAGAGTCGTAGCCGAGCTCGCTGGCGGTGCGGAAGACCTCGGTCATGGAGCCCAGGAACAGGCAGCTCGAGGACATGGCGACATGGGTGCTCACGCGGTGGCCTCCCGGGAGATCTGGCTGTGCGGCGGATTCAGGACGGTCTCGGGGTCGGCGCTGAGGCGGTCCATCCGCCGCAGGATGAGCCCCTCGCGCAGGGCCCACGGGCAGATGTCCAGGCTCTGGGCGCCGAGCATGTCCATGGCGGTCTCAGCGGCGATCCCGCCGGCGAGCATCTGCTCGGCGCGGTTGACGGAGACGCCGGGCAGGTCCGCGCGCTCCTGGGCGGACATGGCCTCCATGCGCCGGGTCCACAGCCGCAGGTCCTGCAGGTGCATGGTCCGCCGCACGAACTGCCCCGCCCCGGAGGGAGCGGCGCCGCAGATGCGCGCCAGGGAGCGGAAGGTCTTGGACGTGCCGACCACGAGATCCGGGGCGCCCTGCGCCTGGATCGTCTCGACGGCCGGCTCCAGGGTGCGCCGCACATGCTTGCGCAGCGCCTTGACCTCGCTGGGGATCACCGGGTGCCGTGTGAGGAAGCTGCGGGTGAGGCGACCGGCGCCCAGCGGCGTGGACACTGCTGCCGCCGGCAGGCCGTCGTGGCCGATCGCCATCTCGAAGGACCCGCCGCCGATGTCGAGGTCCAGGATCGTGCCCGAGCCCCAGCCGGACCAGCGGCGCACGGCGGAGAACGTCACCGCGGCCTCCTGGTCCCCGGAGATCTCGGTCAGTGTGACTCCGGATCGCGACTGGACGTGATCGAGCACCGCCGCGCCGTTGCCGGCCTCCCGGATCGCCGAGGTCGCGAAGGCCAGCAGGTCCTCGGCCTGGTGCTCGGCGGCCACGTCTCGGGCCTCGATCACGAACTCGGTCAGAGCGTCGCGGCCCTCCTGCGAGATGCAGCCGTCGTCGTCCAGGTACTGCACCAGGCGCAGGGAGACCCTGTGATCCGCGAAGGCCTCGGGCCGAGAGCCCGGGTAGACGTCGAGCAGCAGCAGGTGGACGGTGTTGGAGCCGACGTCCAGGACTCCCAGGCGCATGCTGGCTCCTTCAGGTGCTCGATCGATCGACCGCAGCGGCCCCGGTAGGGGTCGCTCGCGGGCTCAGGAGGATGCGGAGGTCTTCTTCCGGGTGCCCGCGCGCTTGGTCGTGGAGGCCCCGGAAGGCTTCTTGGCCCGGGCGCCCGACGAGCGGCTGGTCTTCTTGGGGGCCGGACCCTTGGCTCGCTTCTCCGAGAGCAGCTGGGAGGCCCGCTCGGCCGTCATCTGCTCCACAGACTCCGAGCGCGGGATCGTCACGTTGGTCTCGCCGTCGGTGATGTACTCCCCGAAGCGCCCGTCCTTGATGATCATGGGCTTGTCGGTGATCGGGTCGGTGCCCAGATCCTTCAGCGGCGGCTTGGCGGCGCCGCGCCCGCGCTGCTTGGGCAGGGCGTAGATCCGCTGGGCCTCCTCGAGGGTGATCTCGAAGATCTGCTCCTCGCTGGACAGCGAGCGCGAGTCCGTGCCCTTCTTCAGGTACGGGCCGTAGCGCCCGTTCTGCGCGGTGATCATCTCGCCGTCCTTGTCCTTGCCGACCTCGCGCGGCAGGGACAGCAGCTTCAGGGCATCGTCGAGGTCCACCTGCTGGATGTCCATGGACGACAGCAGCGAGGCGGTGCGCGGCTTGGGCTTGTCGATCTTCTTGGGCTTCGGCTTGCCGTTCTTGTAGTACTCGGTGGGGATGGCGTCGAGCTCCTCCTGGGTGGGCTCGGGGATCACCTCCGAGACGTACGGGCCGTAGCGGCCGTCCTTGACCACGATCGTGCGCCCGGTCTGCGGGTCCTGGCCGAGCTCGCGGCCATCGGCGCGGCCGATCTCCATGAGCTCCTCGGCCTTCTCGGCGGTGAGCTCATCGGGGGCCAGGGTGTCCGGGACGTTGGCGCGCACGGGGTCGGTGACCTCGCCGGTCTGCGGGTCCACCGAGCCGCCGGACTCAAGGTAGGGGCCGTACTTGCCCACGCGCAGGTCGATCGTGTCCGTGACCTTCAGCGTGTTCAGCGCCCGGGCGTCGATCTCGCCGAGGTCATCGACGATGGCCTTGAGACCGTCGTCCGAATCGCCGCCCTGGCCGAAGTAGAACCGCTGCAGCCACTGCGTGCGGTCCTCCTCGCCGCGGGCGATGCGGTCCAGGCCCTCCTCCATCTCAGCGGTGAAGTCGTAGTCGACGTAGTCGCTGAAGTGCTCCTCGAGCAGACGCACCACGGAGAACGCGGTCCACGACGGGATCAGGGAGGTCCCGCGGACCTTGACGTAGCCGCGGTCGGTGATCGTGGAGATGACGGCCGCATAGGTGGACGGGCGCCCGATGCCGAGCTCGTCCATGGCCGCCACGAGCGAGGCCTCGGTGTAGCGGGCCGGGGGCTTGGTGCTGTGGCCCTCGGCTGTGATCTCCTGGGAGGTGAGGGCATCGCCCTCCTCCATCTGCGGCAGGCGGCGGTCCTTGCGGCCCTTGGCCTCGCCGTCCTTGCCCTCGGTGGTGTCCGGCGCCTCGCGGTAGGCCGAGAGGTAGCCGTTGAACGTGATCACGGTGCCGGAGGCGCTGAACTCCGCCCTGCGACCGTCGGTGCTGGTCGCGGCCAGGCGCAGGGTGGCGGTGAAGCCCTTGGCATCGGCCATCTGCGAGGCGACGGTGCGCTGCCAGATCAGCTCGTAGAGCTTGAACTCATCCGCCGACAGCGAGCCGCGGACCTGATCCGGGGTGCGGAAGGAATCGCCGGCGGGGCGGATGGCCTCGTGGGCCTCCTGCGCGTTCTTGGACTTGTTCGCGTAGCTGCGCGGGGCATCCGGCACGAAGTCGCCGCCCCACAGCTCCCGGGCCTGCTGGCGGGCAGCGCTCACTGCCTGCTGCGACAGCGCGACCGAGTCGGTGCGCATGTAGGTGATGTAGCCGTTCTCGTACAGGCGCTGGGCCACCTGCATGGTGGAGCGCGACGAGAAGTGCAGCTTGCGCGCAGCGTCCTGCTGCAGCGTGGAGGTCGTGAACGGGGCCTTGGGCCGGGAGAGGTAGGGCTTGGTCTCCTGCTGCGCGACCGTGAAGTCGGCCTCGGACAGGCCCTCGGCGAGCGAGGTCGCCTGCTGCTCGTCCAGGTGCGCGACGGCCTCCGGCTTGCGCAGCTGCCCGCGGTCGTCGAAGTCGCGGCCGGTGGCGACCTTGCGCCCGTCCACGGTAGAAAGCCGCGCCTGGAAGGCGCTGCCGGCGTCGGGCCCGGAGACCGGGGCGAACTCGCCGGTCAGATCCCAGTGATCGGCGGTGACGAACGCCATGCGCTCGCGCTCGCGCTGCACGACCATGCGCGTGGCCACGGACTGCACGCGCCCGGCCGAGAGCCCGGAGGAGACCTTGCGCCACAGCACCGGGGAGATCTCGTAGCCGTAGAGGCGGTCCAGGACGCGCCGGGTCTCCTGGGCGTCGACCAGGTCCTGGTCCAGCTCGCGCAGCTCGCCGAAACCGCGCTCGATCGCCTCGCGGGTGATCTCGGGGAAGGTCACGCGGTAGACGGGGACCTTGGGCTTGAGCACCTCGAGCAGGTGCCACGCGATGGCCTCGCCCTCGCGATCGCCATCCGTGGCGAGGTAGAGGGCATCGCAGTCCTTGAGCTTGCGCTTGAGCTCGGTGACCTTCTTCTTCTTGTCCGTGTTGACCAGGTAGTAGGGGTCGAATCCGGCCTCGACATCCACGGCGAACTTGCCGTACGGGCCCTTCTTCATCTCGGCCGGCAGGTCCGACGGCTGAGCCAGATCTCGGATGTGGCCCATGGAGGAGTCGACCTCATAGGCATCGCCCAGATACCCCGCGATGGTCTTCACCTTCGAGGGGGACTCGACGATGAGCAGGCTCTTGCCTGATCCCGGGTTCTTCTGGGGCACGGTCGCTCCTAGGGGATGGGGATGCCCCGGCCGTCCTCCGCGTCGGAAGCGCGGGTGCCGGGAGGCTGCGGTGGACGGGCGCTCACCCGTCCGATCGCCCCCACCATATAGCCGCCGCACGACGGGGCCTGACACACGAGCGGCGCGCAGGTGCTCGGGATCAGTCGTCTCCGCCGTCCGAGCCGCCGTCCTCGGCCGGCCCGACCGGGAACGATCGGCCATGGATCTGATCCGGCTCGATCACGACGAAGACCGGCTTGAAGCTGCGCACCCAGGTGCGCAGGTCGAGGTTCTCGGCGACGGCGCGCTCGTCCCCTGAATCGACGCGGCGTGCCCGTCCCTGCAGGACCACCGAGGAGACGCGCAGCTTCTGCTCGTCGCGATGATCGGCCTCGAAGGCGACCTGGTCGTTGACCGTCAGGGCGGCCAGCTTGGAGCCGGGGGCAGTGCGGAACCACAGCTTCTTGCCGTGGACGACGAAGTTCACGGGGAAGATGTCGACGAAGCCGCCGGCGTGCACGGCCAGACGGCCGAACGGCTCGTCCTCGAGCAACTGCCACATCTCGTCACGGGTGAGCTCGCGGTACGGATCCTGTGCAGTCATGGCCTCCATCCTTCCACCTCCCGGCCCGCCTCGGAACCCGGCGAGGTGATCTCCCTCACGGCTGCGCGGAATCGTCCGGCTCCTCGGGGTCCGCGACGTCGAGGAAGCCGTCGACGAGCAGGCTGCGCGCCTGCTCGAGAAGCGCCAGAGCCTCCTGGGGGCGATGCCCCGGCTCGGCCTGCCAGTCCAGCAGCGCTCCCAGAGCCCCGACGATCTGCCCGACGCTCAGCTCGCCGTCGCAGGCCCCCATCAGCCCGGCTGCCTCGGAGGTCAGCATGGCGGTGCGCTGCAGCCCCGCGCCCTGGCGGACCAGGATCACGGACGGATCCTCCGCCCCGGGGTGGCCGTGGCGCTCCTCCGTGACATGGTCGGGCACCACCAGGTGCAGCTCCTCCCAGGCCGGCCCGAGACGGTCCAGCTCGCTTTCCCGGCGCACGGTCTCCGCCAGCACCGCCCCGACCGGCTGCTGAGCCGGATGCCCCAGATGCTCGAAGCGACGGCGCGGGGCCGCCTCATGGCCCTCCGGCGGCCGGTCCAGGCGCACCCAGCCGAAGCCGATTCCGGCCACCGAGCGGGCGGCGAAGTCCTCGAGGTAGGCCTCATAGGCCTGCTCGTAGCGCTGCCGGTCCAGGTGCTCGGAGGCATCGCGCAACCAGGTCTCGGCGTAGCCCTGCGGGGACTCGATCTCGCGCTGGATGACCCAGGCCTCCAGCTCCGGGGGCAGCCAGGACTCCACCCGCTCGAACCAGGCGCGCTCGAGCCTCCCGCCGGCGAGCTCCACGGCCTCCGCCGGGATCTCCCAGTTGCCCAGCAGGTGCGCGCTGGCACCGGGGGCCATGACCTGCTCGATCCCCCCGAGCAGCTCGGCGATCAGGGTGTCGCCCTCCCGGCCGCCGTCGCGGTAGGTGTAGCGCTGGGCCTCGTCCTCCTGCGGCGTGCGCGGGGTGATCACGAACGGCGGGTTCGACACCACCAGGTCGAAGCGCTCGCCGGCCACCGGCTCGAGCAGCGAGCCGCAGCGCAGCTCGATGCGCCGCTGCAGGTGATACGGATCCAGCCCGAGCGCCTGCGCGTTGAGGATCAGGTTGAACCGGGCGAAGCCCAGGGCGCGCTCGGAGAGGTCGGTGGCGACCACGCGCTCGACGCGGCGCAGCAGGTGGAAGCTCTGGATGCCGCAGCCGGTGCCCAGGTCAAGGGCCGTGGCCGCAGGGCGAGGGTCGGTGATCTGCACGAGGGTCTGCGAGGCCCCGCCCACTCCCAGCACGTGGTCGTGGCGCAGCGCGGCTCCCGGTCGCTGGAAGGCACTGAGATCGGAGGCGATCCACAGGTGCAGGCCGTCGTCGCCCTCATGGACGTCCAGGTCCACGAGGCTGCGCGCCCTGTCCCCCTCCAGCTCCACGACTCCCAGGTGCGCCAGCTCCTGCGGCGAGATCTCCGGCAGCGCCTCGGCCAGCTGGGCCTGCCCGACCGGTCGGGCCAGCAGCAGCAGCTCGACGACGACGCCCAGCCGCCGCTGCGCGCTGCCCTCCGGGTGGCGCTGCGCCAGCTGCCGCAGGGCTCGCAGCGCCGGGGCGGCCTGATCGCGGGCCAGGGCCTCGACCGCATCCCGGCCCAGCAGCTCGCGGATCGGCTCCGCTCGGAAGCCCGCCTTCCCCAGCGCTTCCGCCAGGCGCAGGACGAGCTCGGGGTCCTTTGACCGGGGCGCGTCCGGCACGGCCGAGAAGTCCGGGGCAGTGGTGTTCTGGGGCTCGGACGGCGTGGTCATGCGCTCTCCTGGGGGTCGGTCGGGGCCGCGGAGCCGACAGCACCGGCAGCCGCCTCGGGGTCGGCGTCCGCCGGCAGCGGCTCGCCCGTGCGGGCGTCGCGGCAGCCGTCGGGGCAGCGCAGACCGGGCCCGCCGAGGTGCTGCTCGCGATGCGGGGCACAGGCCAGCAGGCGGCGGTGACAGCGGGGCTGCGCGCAGTTGAGGAAGCGATCGGCAGGGGCGTCGCAGAAATCGCACCGCCCGATCACGGCGGCGGCATCGGAGAACTCGAGGGCGCCGCGGTCGTCGAAGACCGCCAGGGAGCCCTCCCACAGCCCGGAGTCGCCGCGGGTCTCGCCGTAGCGCACGATGCCGCCGTCGAGCTGGTAGACCTCGCGGAATCCTCGCCGGCGCATCATGGCCGAGAGGAACTCGCAGCGGATCCCGCCGGTGCAGTAGGTGACCACGGGGCGGTCCTTGAGGTGGTCGTAGGCCCCGGAGTCGAGCTCGGCGGCGAAATCCCGGCTGGTCTCGACATCCGGGACCACGGCTCCCCGGAAGCGCCCGATCCGGGCCTCCCAGGCATTGCGGCCGTCGAAGAGCACGAGGTCCTCACGCTCGGCAGCCATCTCGTCGAGCTGCTGCGGGCTCACGCGCACGCCGCCATCGACGACTCCCTGATCATCGACGGCGACCTCGTCCGGGGCGCCGAAGCCCACGAGCTCCCGGCGGACCTTGACCGACAGCCGCGGGAAGTCCGCCGCCGAGCCGTCCGACCACTTGAGCTCGAGATCGCCGAAGGCGCGGTGGCGGCGGGTGGCCTTGGCGTACTGCTTGAGAGCGCCGACCTCCCCGCCGACCGTGCCGTTGAGGCCCTGCGGGGAGACGATGATGCGCCCGCGCAGCCCCCAGCGTTCGCACAGGGCCTCCTGCCACAGCGCGATCGCCTGCGGATCGGGCAGGGCGACGATCCGGTAGTGCAGCAGGATGCGTTCGACAGTCACCGCACCAGGCTAGCCGGGCAGCCGGCCGGTGACCGCCGCCGGGCGACGGGCGGCTCAGCCCTGCAGGCTGAAGCGCCGGCCCGTGACCTTGTACGGCGCGATCTCCACGACCTCGAGCTTCTCCGTGTCCAGCCATGGGCGCAGCCCGAGGCGCTCGAAGCGCTCGAGCTCCTGGGGATCGGTGAGGGTGCGGGCATGTCCGCGCACGATCACGGACCATGCCCGTCCGCCGGTCACATGATCGACCTCGAAGGCGACCTGCGAGTACAGGCTCAGGCGCAGCAGCTTGGAGCCGCGGGCCGAGCGGAAGTAGAGCTTGCCCTCATCGGCGATGAAGTTCACCGGGGTGATCTCGATCTCCTCGCCGTCGCGGGTGCCCAGACGGCCGAAGCGGCTCTGACCCAGCAGCTGCCAGCACTGCTGCTCGCTCAGCGGCTCGGCCGGGGCCTGTGCCGGCTGCTCGTCCTGCTCGGGCAGGGGGTCGGGGTGGAGGATGTCCTTGTTCATGTCCCCATGGTGGTCCTCGGTCCCCGGCTGCGGCGAGGACTTGCCCGGGGTTTCTGCGGAAGGCAGCGCCCAGGGGGCGGTGCGGCAGCGCTGGGGGCAGGCAATGGGACAATGCGCGGATGCACGAGCCCCATCCCCTGCTCCCGCTGCTCGGCCGCGGCCCCGATCCCGAGCAGGTGCGCCACGTCCGGCAGCTGCCGGGACGCGCAGCCGAGACCGCTGCGTGGCCGGAGACGATCCACCCGGACGTGGTGGCCGCCTATGCCGCCTCGGGCATCGACCAGCCCTACGCCCATCAGGCCCGTGCCATCCGTGCGGTCTCCGAGGGGCACGTCATCGTGGCCACCGGAACCGCCTCCGGAAAGTCGCTGGCCTATCAGGCACCCGTGCTCTCCGGTCTGCACCGCGGGCGGCTGGCCGCACGCAGGGAGCCGGGCAGGCTGCAGCACCCCGAGGAGGCCACCGCCCTCTATCTCTCCCCCACCAAGGCCCTGGCCGCCGATCAGCTCAGCGCGCTGGAAGGGCTCATCCGTCGCGGCGGCGGGCCCGACGGCTCCGGCCTGGACGTCCGCGCCAGGACCTACGACGGCGACACCCCCGTCTCCGAGCGGCGCTGGATCCGCGATCACGCCGATGCCGTGCTGTGCAATCCGGACATGCTCCACGCGGGCGTACTGCCCAACCACCAGCAGTGGTCGCGATTCCTGCGCCGACTGCGCTGGGTGATCGTCGACGAGGCCCATGTCTACCGCGGCGTGTTCGGCTCCCATGTGGCCGTCGTGCTGCGGCGCCTGCAGCGGGTCGCCGCCCTGTACGGCGCCGATCCGGTCTTCGTCGGGGCTTCGGCCACCTCGGCCCGGCCGCAGGAGTCCTTCGCCCGGCTGATCGGGGCGCCGAGCGAGGAGGTCGCAGCGATCCGCGAGGACACCTCCCCGCACGGGCCGGTCACGGTCGTGCTGTGGGAGCCCGAGCAGTCCGGGGCCGAGGGCGAGAACGGCGCACCGGTGCGGCGCAGCGCCCTCGTGGAAGCGGCCGAGATGCTCACCGACCTGGTGCTGCGCCAAGTGCGCACCCTGGCCTTCGTGGGCTCGCGCCGGGGCTCGGAGACGATCGCCCAGATCGCCCACCGCCAGCTCGAGGAGATCGAGCCCGGCCTGGCCCACCGCGTGGCGGCCTACCGCTCCGGCTACCTCCCGGAGGAGCGCCGCGAGATCGAGCAGAAGCTGCGCGACGGCCGCCTGCTCGGGCTGTCGTCGACCTCGGCGCTCGAGCTCGGCATCGACATCGCCGGGCTCGACGCCGTGCTGGTGGCCGGGTGGCCGGGCACCCGAAGCTCGTTCTTCCAGCAGATCGGCCGCGCCGGTCGCGCCGGTCAGGATGCCCTGGCGGCGTTCATCGCCCGCGAGGACCCTCTGGACACCTACCTGGTCAATCACCACGAGGCGCTGTTCGACGACCCCCTCGAGGCCACCGTCTTCGATCCGGGCAATCCCTACGTGCTGGCCCCTCACCTGTGCGCGGCCGCCGCCGAGACCCCGCTGAAGCCCCAGGAGCTCGAGCTCTTCGGTCCCGGCGCGCCCGCGATCGTGACCGCTCTGGAGGAGGCGGGGCGCCTGCGTCGTCGCCCCGCGGGCTGGTACTGGACCCATGCTGAGGACCCTGCCGGCATGGTCTCGATCCGCGGCGACGGCGGCGGGCCCCTGCAGATCATCGAGACGGGCACCGGCCAGCTGCTCGGCTCGATCGGCACGTCGCAGGCTCATCAGCAGACCCATCCCGGGGCCGTGTACGTGCACCAGGGCCGCTCCTACGTGGTCGATGACCTGGACCTGGAGCATCACGTGGTCTCGGTGACCGGCGCCCAGCCGGAGTACTGGACCTCCGCCCGCGATGTCACCACCGTGTCCGTGATCGAGGAGGAGCGCCGCCGGCAGTGGGGGCCGGTGACCGTGCGCTTCGGGCAGGTGCAGGTGACCTCGCAGGTCGTGTCCTTCCAGCGCAAGGCCGTGCCCGGCAACGAGGTGCTCGGCGAGGAGCCGCTGGATCTGCCGCCGACCGACCTGCGCACCCGCGGCGTCTGGTTCACGGCACCGGGCTCGACGCTCGCGGCCGCGGGCATCGAGGAGCCGGATCTGCCGGGGGCCCTGCACGCGGCCGAGCACGCGATGATCGGGCTCCTGCCCCTGCTGGCCACGTGCGACCGCTGGGACGTGGGCGGGCTGTCGACCGCGCTGCACGTCGACACCGAGCTGCCCACGATCTTCGTGCACGACGGCCACCCCGGAGGCGCGGGATTCGCCGAGCGCGGCTACGAAGTCGCCCGGCGCTGGCTGCAGGCCACCCGGGAGGCGATCACCGCCTGTGCGTGCGAGGCCGGCTGCCCGTCGTGCGTGCAGTCGCCCAAGTGCGGCAACCGGAACCAGCCGCTGGACAAGCAGGCCGCGGTGCGCCTGCTCGATGCTCTGCTCGAGGCGGCGCCCGAGGACGACTCGGGCGCCGCGCCGGAGGACGGCCCGAGGGCCTGAGCGCAGCGGCGGATGCCAGACTGGGAGCCCGAACGAGCCTGCTGAAGGAGGCGAAGCGCCATGGAGCCGCTGCCCGATGAGGACTTCCGCCGCGTGCTGTGCGTGGTGGCCCATCCCGATGACCTCGAGTACGGGGTCTCGGCCGCCGTGGCCAGCTGGGTCGCCCGCGGCATCGAGGTCTCCTATCTGCTGCTGACCGGCGGCGAGGCAGGGATGCAGCGCGATCCCGCCGAGACGGCTGCGCTGCGAGCCCAGGAGCAGGCCCGGGCCTGCGCGGAGGTGGGCGTCACCGACCTGACGATCCTCGATCACCCCGACGGCCACCTGGAGCCCTCGCTCGAGCTGCGCCGGGACATCGCCCGGCACATCCGCCGCGTGCGCCCGGATGCGGTGGTGACCATGACCTGGGCTGACGTGGTGCCGTGGGGGCTGTCCATGGCAGATCACCGCGTGGCCGGTCTGGCCGCCGCGGATGCCGTGCACGATGCCGACAACCGCTGGGTCTTCCGCGAACTCGCCGAGCAGGAGGGGCTCGAGCCGTGGGGTACCACCTGGCTGCTGGTCTCCGGCAGCGACCAGCCGACCCACGCCGTCGATGTCAGCGGAGAGGCTCTGGAGCGCGGGATCGCCTCGCTCGAGCGCCACGAGCAGTACCTCGCCGATCTGCCGGATCATCCGGCCCCGCGCGAGCTGATCACCGGTGTCACCGCCGAGGCCGGCCGGCAGCTCGGTGTGGAGGCGGCCGAGGCCTTCCGGGCCTTCCGGCTGCGCTGAATCGCCGGGAAGGCCCACGCCGCCACCGGCAGCTCGGCGGGGCCTTCCGCGACCGCTCTCGCGCTCCCGCGGAAGGGGCCTCCGATGTGCGGCTCACGCGAACGGGCTGTCCTGCGGCGCTCCGGCCCGGCTGCGACCGCGGGCCTGGCCGAAGACCGACAGCGCCGAGGGCAGGTCGATGCCCACCTCCACGTCGACCGTGGTGGCCTCGGGACCCACGACCGCGCAGTCGAGAACCTCCGCGCCGTTGAGCTCGGCCAGCTCGGCGGCGACCTCGCAGGGCTGCCCGATCCGCAGGCCGCGGGCGGTGTCTGCGGCGGCCAGCGCCGAGAGGTCGGCGGCGTTCTCGGCCCGGTGTGTCAGGATCGCGGCCTGCCCCACGCCCAGCGCGGCGACGATCAGGAAGACGGCGACCAGGGCGAGGATCAGCCCGAGGACCGTTCCCGCCCCGAGATCGGGATGCCGTCCCTCTTCACCCGAGGATCCGTCGTGTTCGCGCCCCCGGATCCCGATGGCGGCCCCGGGGCGCTCAGCCGCCATCGACGATCACCTCCTCGCTGAAGGTCGTGGCCTCGGCAGAGACCTCGAGCGCCTGCCAGCGCCCCAGCACCCCGGGGGCGGGCAGCCGCACCGCGGCCGTGGCGCGGTCGTCATCGCGCTGCACGGAGACCACGGCGTCGTCGCCGGCGATGGTCTCGGCCTCGAGCTGCGCGTCTGCGGCCGATTCGCCGCGGGCCATCACGCGGGCGGCGGCCCCGGCGGCCTCTTCGGCTCGGACCTGCAGCATGGCGGCACCGCCGCAGGCCAGCAGCACGGCCAGCAGCAGGACGATCGAGGGCAGGACGATGGCGGTCTCGACGGTCACGGCGCCGTCGTCCCGGCTGCCGCCCGCGGGGCGATGTCGCACCGACCGGCGACGGGTCTGCACTGGGCGGATGCTGTTCA